>CAZPQL010000019.1:0-43812 GCA_964588725.1 uncultured Rhodobacterales bacterium | reverse complement strand
TAAAGAAATTGCCAAGGCTTTTGGACATCTTCCTGCCCTCCACCTGCAGCATCTCGTTGTGCATCCAGACTTGGGCAAAGCTGTCCTCGCCCGCCTGACAGCAGCTTTGGGCCTTTTCGTTCTCGTGGTGCGGAAACGCCAGATCAAGCCCGCCGCCGTGGATATCGAACCGCGCGCCAAACAATGCGCGCGTCATGGCGGAACATTCGATATGCCAGCCGGGCCGCCCATAGCCCCACGGGCTGTCCCACCCCGGCTGATCACCCACGCTGGGTTTCCACAGCACAAAATCCATCGGGTCGCGTTTGTAGGGGGCGACTTCAACCCGCGCACCTGCGATCATGTCTTTGATCGACCGTCCGGACAGCGAGCCGTAATTTTCGTAGCCGTGAACGTCAAACAGGACGTGACCCTCGGCGGCGTAAGCATGCCCGGATGCGATCAGTTCCCTGATCATCGCAACCATTTCAGGAATGAACGCGGTGGCGCGCGGGGCCTGATCCGGTTCCAGCGCCCCAAGCGCGCCCATGTCATCCAGAAACCAGCCGATGGTTTCGTCGGTGATATCGCCAATGCTGCGTCCGGTTTCGGCGGCACGCGCGTTGATCTTGTCGTCCACATCGGTGAAATTGCGCGCGTAGGTCACGTTGGCTTTGCCGTAGACATGGCGCAACAGCCGGTACAACACGTCAAACACCACCACGGGGCGTGCGTTGCCCAGATGGGCCCGGTCGTACACCGTCGGGCCGCAGACATACATGCGGACGTGCGCGGTGTCCAAAGGCTTGAACACCTCTTTGGCACGGGTCTTGGTGTTGTAGAGTTTTATTTCGGTCATGGCTTTGTCCCGGGCAAAGTTCGCCTGTGCGGGCCTATCACTGTGTCGGATATTTGAAAACAGAAGAACGGCCCGCCGCGGTGTCAGCGGATAATACAACACATGTTGGCACGCGTTCTCATAGCCACCTGTTATAGTGCCGTTTTGCGGCGTTTCAACCGAAATTCGCTTGCCAAACGCGATCGGACATGATGCCGTTGCGCCAGCCAAAGGACCACTGACATGCAGCTTTCACACCGGATCAAGGCGATCACCAAAGACGGTTCGGACGGCTGGGATGTCTACTACAAAGCGCAGGCGTTGAAAGCCTCGGGTGCTGATATCTGCGATCTGAGCATAGGCGAACCCGACGTCAAAACTGATCCCGCAATACTGCAGGCCATGCACAAAAGCGCTGCGTCTGGCAACACCGGTTACGGTCTGGTGCCGGGACAGACCAATTTACGCAAAGCCATCGCTGCGCGTGTTCAGACCCGCACCGGCGTGGCCACGAACTGGCGCAACGTGCTGATCACTCCGGGCGGTCAGGCCGCGTTGTTCTGCGCGCATATGGCGACGCTGAATCCCGGCGATACCGCGCTGTATTGTGACCCGTATTATGTCACTTATCCGGGCATTCTGCGCGCGCTGCAAGCCACCCCGGTCGCGGTACCGACGCATCCGGCGCAAAATTTTGAACCACAATTTGACGATCTTGACGCTGCAGCGCGCAGCGCGCGCACATTGCTGGTCAATTCTCCCAACAACCCCACGGGTATGATCTATGGGCGCAAAACGCTGGAGGCGATTGCGCGTGTGTGCCACGCGCATGATCTGTGGCTGATTTCGGATGAGGTTTACGACACGCAGGTCTGGCAGGGCGAACATCGCTCGCCGCGCGCCTTTTCCGATATGATCGAACGCACGCTGGTGGTCGGCTCGATGTCCAAAAGCCACGCCATGACAGGATCACGTATCGGCTGGCTGGTGGGGCCCGAAGCGGCAATCGCGCGCGCCGCTGATCTGGCCACGGTGATGACGTTTGGCGTGCCGGGGTTCATTCAGGACGCGGCGCTTTTTGCGCTGGCGCGGGGCGCAGCGCTGGAAGAAAAAAACGCCGCACCGTTTTTGCGCCGCCGCGATCTGGCACTGGCGGTGCTGCGCCAAAACAACGCTCTGCGGGTGATACCCGCCATGGGGGCGATGTATCTGATGGTCGATGTTCGTGCCACCGGCCTTAGCGGCGAGGACTTTGCACACGCGCTGCTGGCGCAGGCCCATATCGCGGTGATGCCCGGCGAAAGTTTTGGAAATTGCGCTGCTGGTCACATCCGCGTTGCCCTGACCGAAAAGGACGCGCGTCTGATCAAAGCATTGCAAACACTGGCGGAATTCGCACAATCCACGATCGGATAGCGCGGCAAAAATACAGAAGGCAAACCATGACACAACCACCAAATATATTGATCCTCATGGTCGATCAGCTTAACGGCACGCTGTTTCCCGACGGTCCCGCCGACTGGCTGCACACGCCGCATTTGCATGCGTTGGCGGCGCGGGCGACACGGTTTGCCAACGCCTATACGGCCTCACCGCTTTGCGCGCCGGGGCGTGCCAGTTTCATGTCGGGTCAATTGCCGCGCCGCACCCGTGTTTATGACAATGCGGCCGAGTTCGCCTCTGATATCCCCACCTACGCGCATCACCTGCGCCGCGCCGGTTACGCCACCTGTCTGTCAGGAAAGATGCATTTTGTCGGCCCCGACCAGCTGCACGGGTTTGAGGAACGTCTGACTACCGATATTTACCCCGCCGATTTTGGCTGGACGCCCGATTACCGCGCTCCGGGTACCCGCATCGACTGGTGGTATCACAATATGTCCAGCGTCACCGGCGCGGGGATCGCCGAAATTTCCAATCAGCTGGAATACGACGACGCCGTGGCGCACCACGCCACGCGCAAGATTTACGACCTGGGACGGCGGCACGACACGCGCCCGTGGATGCTGACGGTCAGCTTTACCCACCCGCACGACCCTTATCTGGCGCGGCGTAAATATTGGGATTTATACGGCGACTGCGGGCATTTACAGCCTGATGTCGCGGCGATGGACTACGGCGATCACGACCCGCATTCAAAGCGTATCTTTGACGCCAACGACTGGCGTTCGTTCGACATAACACAGACCGACATCGCGCGGGCACGGCGGGCCTATTTTGCAAATATTTCCTATCTCGACGCAAAAATCGGTGAAATTCTGGAAACGCTGGCGGCGGTTGATCAGGCAGAAGACACCGTCATCGTATTTGTGTCCGACCACGGCGATATGCTGGGCGAGCGCGGGCTGTGGTTCAAGATGAATTTCTTTGAGGGCGCCGCGCGCGTACCCCTGATGATTGCCGCACCGGGAATGAAACCCGGGCGCATCGATCAACCGGTCAGCACGCTTGACGTGTTGCCCACACTGGCCGATCTGGCGGGAATCGATCTGGGAGACATCCAGCCGTGGAGCGACGGCGTGTCACTTGTGGGTCTGACCGGAGATAAAACAGAGATCAGACCGGTTTACATGGAATACGCCGCCGAAGCCTCGATTGCGCCGCTGGTGGCCATCCGGCAGGGATGCTGGAAATACATTCATTGCGAAACTGATCCGCCGCAGCTTTATAATCTGGACGATGATCCGCACGAACTGATCAATCTGGCGGGTGATCCTGCACACGCGGGGATCGCGGCTGATTTCGCCAAAGCCGTGCGCACGCAGTGGAACATGGCGGACTATGACGTTGAAGTGCGCCAATCGCAGGCGCGCCGCCTCGTGGTTTACGACGCATTGCGAAATGGCGATTATTACCCGTGGGACTACCAGCCGTTGCAACGCGCGTCCGAGCAATACATGCGCAACCACATGGATTTGAACGACGTCGAAAAAGCACAGCGTTACCCGCGTGACTAAGCCCGAAAGGACAATATGATGAACAGACACGACCCCGGACCCGCGTTCCGCGCGTTGCACCAGCCCGGTAATCCGTTCATTCTGGCCAATGCGTGGGATATCGGCAGCGCCAAGATGCTAGCGGCACTGGGCGCACAGGCGATTGGCACCAGTTCGGCGGCGCACGCTTTTACCTTGGGACGCACCGACGGCGGCACCATCAGCCGCGACGAGGCGCTTGCGCATGCGCAGGATCTGGTCGCGGCCACGCCCCTGCCGGTTTCGGGAGATTTTGAGAACGGTTTCGGCGACGATCCTGACACGGTTGCGCAGACAGTGCGGCTATCTGCCCAGGCAGGTCTGGCAGGTATTTCGGTCGAAGACACCTCTTTTGCCGGTGAAGACCCCTATGGGTTTGATCTGGCGGTCGAGCGGATCAAGGCGGCGGTTGCCGCCGCCCGCGCCCTGCCCCGCGATTTTGTTCTGGTGGCGCGCGCCGACGGAATTTTGACCGGGAAATACACGATCGCCGAGGCCCTGCCCCGCTTGATTGCGTTTGCCGCAGCGGGTGCCGACTGCATTTACGCGCCAATGCCCGCAAGTGCAGATGACCTGAGAAAAATATGCAGTATCACCAAAGTGCCGGTGAACGCATTGGCGGCGGGGCCCTATGTGAAGACGTCAAAGGCTGAATTCGCAGATCTTGGCGTGGCGCGGATATCGCTGGGCTCGGCGCTGGCGCGTGCGACCCACAGGACGGTATACGATGCAGCCGCAGCCATGTTCGGTACGGGCGATTTCAGCGCGCTTGGTCATGGAATATCAGGCGCACGAATCGATGAAATGATGGGTTTAGCATGAGCGCAGACGTTGATGATTTCGCCAGATGGTCGGCTGCCGCGACGGCGTGGTCCGACAATTATCTGGCGACCCTGCGCGACCGGCCCGTGCGACCCAATGTGGTTGTCGGCGATGTGGCGGCAAAACTGCCTCAACTGCCGCCCGAACACGGCGAACCAATGGACGATATTTTGCGCGATTTTGACAGTATTATCGTGCCCGGCATGACTCATTGGCAACATCCAGGGTTCTTTGCCTATTTTCCCACCAGCGCCGCCGTGCCCGCGATGATTGCCGAACAACTGGCCACCACGCTGTGCGCGCAGACCATGCTGTGGCAGACCTCGCCCGCCGCAACTGAACTTGAACAGCGCGTCGTCGATTGGTTGCGCCATGCTTTGGGTTTACCCGGGCATTTTAAGGGCGTTTTGCACGATACTGCGACCACCGCCACGTTTAGCGCGGTGCTGACGATGCGTGAACGGGCGCTGGACTGGCAGGGTCTGACCGCAGGATTGGGCGGCAAACGGCTGCGTATATACGCCTCGGATCAGGTGCATTCGAGCATCGATAAAGCGGTGCGTCTATCGGGGATCGGACAGGACAATCTTGTCAAAATCGCTGTGGGCGACGATCTTGGCATGGACGCAAACGCGCTTCAGGCGGCAATCAGCGGCGATCTGGCAGCGGGCTACACGCCTGCAGGCGTGATCGTCTGCGTTGGCGGCACCGCCGTCGGCGCGATTGACCCGGTGCGCGATGTGATCAAAGTGGCGAAGGCGCATGATCTTTACATCCATGTTGATGCAGCCTGGGCCGGTAATGCCATGATATGCAATGAATTTCGTCATCTGTGGGCTGGCGCAGAGGGCGCTGATTCGATCATATTCAACCCCTACAAATGGCTGGGCGCGGTGTCGGATTGCTCGGTGCAGTTTCTGGCCGATCCAACGCCACAGGTCCGCACCCTTGGCCTGCGCCCAGATTATCTGGTGACGCAGGGCGACGATGAAGTGACCAATTTTAATGAATGGACCATTCCGCTTGGCCGCCGGTTCCGCGCGTTGAAACTGTGGTTCCTGCTGCGCGCCTATGGGCTGAACGGGCTGCGCGCCGTCATTCGCAATCAGGTGGCGTGGATCAGGGAACTGGAGGCCAAATTTGATGCCGATGCAAATTTCACGGTGACATCGCGCGCGCAGCTGGCGCTGTTCAGTTTTCGTTATACACCTGCGGGCGGTGACGCGGATAAATTAACGCCGAAGCTTTTGGAAAAAATCAACCGCGACGGCCGTATTTACCTGACGCAAACCAACCACAACGGCCAGTTTGTTATCCGGGTAAGCAACGGGTCGTTTCACACCACGCGCGAGGACGTGTTGGGTGTTTACGGCACAGTCCGCGAAATCGCAAAAACGCTCTGAATGCGACCCCCATGGCGCAAATAGGCGCGATGAACGCATAACGACGCGTACAGCTTTGAGAAAGCACAACACGGAGCCGCGTTCATGACAAGACCTTTATCCCGTCGCGCCGGAGGCCGCGAAGCCCGCAAAGCCCTGCGGGCGGCACCGCTCGCCGACGATATCCGCCCCATTCGCGCCGGCATGAAAGGCGGACTTTACCGCCCCCTAAGTGATGCGGGAGTTGCGCGCATCCACAGCGCCGCGCTTGATGCGCTGGAAACGATCGGGCTGGCGGACGCGCCGCCAAGCGGGGTGGAATTACTGACCAAAGCCGGTGCGATATTGGGCGATGACGGGCGGATCCGTTTTCCGCGTTCTCTGGTCGAAGACATGTTGGCGGTCGCGGGACGCGACATCACGTTGCACGGGCGTGATCCCGTGTACGATATGCACCTCAGCGGGTCCAAAGTGCATTATGGCACTGCGGGCGCGGCCGTTTTTGTTGCCGATCCCGTTACAAACACCTACCGCGAATCAACGGTTCAGGACCTGTTTGAGGCTGCAAAAATCGCACAAAGTCTGGACAACATTCACTTTTTCCAACGCCCCATGGTTTGTCGCGACATACCCGACAACCGCGAGCTTGACCTCAACACGATTTACGCCAGCTGCAGCGGCACTCTCAAACACGTCGGCACCAGCATTTTCGAGCCGCAGTTCGTGCCCGAGGCGTTTGAGATGCTGCATATGATCGCCGGCGACGAAGCGACGTGGCGGGCACGGCCATTCGTGTCGGCATCGATCTGTTTTGTCATTCCGCCGCTGAAATTCGCCACCGACGCCTGTCTGGTCATGGAAAGGTTCATTCGCGGCGGTATGCCGGTCCTGTTGCTGTCTGCGGGTCAGGCCGGGGCGACATCACCCGCACCGATTGCCGGCGCGGTCACGCAGGCGATTGCCGAATGTCTGGCCGGGCTGGTTTATGTGAATGCGATCAAACCCGGACATCCGGCAGTATTCGGGCCGTGGCCCTTCGTGTCCGACCTGCGAACCGGTGCCATGTCAGGCGGATCAGGCGAACAGGCATTGATGACCGCTGCCTGCGCCCAGATGGGGCAATTTTACGACTTGCCCACCGGCGCGCCCGCCGGTTTTGCCGACAGTAAAATGCCCGACATGCAGGCGGGCTGGGAGCAGGCGACATCGGCGGTCATGGCGGGGTTGTCGGGGCTGAATATGGTCTACGAATCCGCAGGTATGCATGCGTCATTGCTGGGATTTTGCCCCGAAAGTCTGATCCTGTCGGATGATATTGTCGGACAGGCCATCCGCTGTGTGCGTGGCATCGAGGTGAACGAGGATACTGTCGGGCTGGAGGTCATACGTTCGGTGTGCCTTGACGGCCCCGGACATTTTCTGGGTCACGAACAGACTCTGGGGCTGATGCAAAGCGAATACGTCTACCCGTCGCTCGGTGACCGGCGTTCGCCCAAGGAGTGGGAAGAAGTCGGCAAACCCGATCTGATCTTGGGGGCGCGGGCGAAAAAAGAGCACATTCTGGCCGGTGACAGTCCGGCAGCGTTTGATCCCGCTCTGGATGCCCGCCTGCGCGCGGCGTTTCCTATTCGGTTGAAATAAAAATAGATATTGATTCAACAAAACGGAGCCCCTGCAGGGCATTTCCACGAGCTGCGCGACGCCGCGCAGCGCACTGCCTGCGGCGCGAGTATTTTTGCAAAAATGAAACGTGAAAGGATTGTTTTTGCCGTATTTGAAGCCTGTTGCGCCAAATCCTATGCGGATGGCCTGGCCAAGGTGTCTGAAAACCGAACCCCGTCCGGCCAATTGATGACGTGAATCCGATCAAACGCAAAACGCTGTAGGTCTTGTCCGGAACCAACCGGACAGGCGATTCTCGTTTGGCTATTAGTACACCTGAACCGCTTCAGGCTTTGCCTGCCCACCCTTGTACTTGGCCACCAGCGCATCCGTCGCACCCACCAGCGCGGCGACGTCTGAGCCGACGGCCACGAACAGCGCGCCAAGTTCGATATAGCGCCGCGCCAAGGCCTCGTTGCCCATCAGAATGCCCGGGGCTTTGCCGGCTTTCAGGATGCGGGCGATGGCGTCTTCAATCGCGGTCTGTACGGGCGCGGATTCGGGTTGACCCATATAGCCCATGCTGGTGGCCAGATCGGCGGGGCCGATCAACACACCGCTAACACCCTCAACCCTGCAAATAGCGTCAAGGTTTTCAAGCGCGGTCGCGGTTTCGACCTGTACCAGCAGACAGGCGTTGTCGTTCGCACCAAACACGTAGTCTTTGTTGCGGCCATAGCCAGAGGCGCGCACCACATTGGCGCCGTTGCCACGGTTGCCATCGGGCGGATAGCGCATGGCGCGGGCCATCAATGCTGCGTCTTCAGCGGTGTCGACCATGGGCACAAGGATGGTTTGCGCGCCCACGTCCATCACCAGTTTAACCTCGGCTACCGATGCTTGCGATATACGCACAACCGGGTGCGTTGAGGTGCTCGCCACTGCCAAAAGCTGATCGCGGACCGTCAACAGCGTGTTGGGCCCGTGTTCGCCGTCAATCAACAGCCAGTCAAACCCGGCGGCAGCGCTGATCTCGGTGGAAACACTGTGCCCAAGGCTTTGCCAAAAGCCGATTTGCAGCTGACCCTGCGAAAGCGCCGCTTTGAACCTATTGCCGGATGCACCCATTTGTCTGCCTTTCCGTCATATTGTTCAAATCACCCTATCAAGTGCGGCATCGGGCGCAAGTGCGCATATGAAACACGCTGGACAAGCGCCACACGCGGCGCAATATTTGCCACAAGGGTTGGCTGAGCACGGAGACACAACATGATTTTTTCACACGCCAAAGCGATTGTGACAGGCGGTGCCTCGGGGTTGGGAGCGGCCTGCGTCAGCGCGCTGGCCAACGCCGGTGCGCAAGCGGTTATTTTTGACCGCGACGTAGAAAGAGGCGCAGCGCTGGCCGCCGAAAATGGCGCGAACGTCGCCTTTCAAGACGTTGATGTAACGAATGAAAACAGCGTTTCCGCCGGGTTGGATACAGCGGTCGCGCAGATGGGTGGCATCAACGTCTGCATCAATTGCGCCGGTATCGCCAACGGCATCAAAACGCTGGGCAAAAACGGGCCGTTTCCGCTGGCGGATTTTCAGCGCGTCATTGACATCAATCTGGTGGGCAGCTTCAACGTGTTGCGTCTGGCCTGCGTTCGCATGGCCGAAAATACCCCAAACGATGATGGCGAGCGCGGGGTGATCATCAACACAGCTTCTGCGGCGGCGTTTGACGGGCAAAAAGGTCAGGCGGCCTACGCGGCGTCCAAGGCGGGCGTTGCGGGCGTGACGCTACCGATTGCGCGTGATCTGGCCTACAATGGCATCCGTATTTGCACCATTGCGCCGGGGTTGTTCATGACGCCGATGATGGCAAGCCTCGGCAGCGAGATGGCCGAGGCATTGGCGCGCGATGTGACTTTCCCCAAACGTCTTGGCGACCCATCCGAATTTGCCCATCTGGTGCGCACGATCATTGAGAACGCCTATCTGAACGGCACGACCATAAGGCTGGACGGCGCGATTCGTCTTCGGTAAGTTTTATTGAAACCGAAACGTCCCCAGCGCCCGTGAGGCGTCGGTTTTCAGCACGTCCTCGACCGTTTCCATCGGCAGATTTTTGGCCAGAGCATTTATGATGACCACCATCGAGTTTTCGCTGTCAGGGTTGGGGATTGCCACCACGCGCAGGACAACCAGTCCGTCCTCGCCGCCGTCATAGCGACCGATGGACTCAATGGCGTCGTAGGGGCCGATTTTGGTGGGGCGGGTGACCAGAATATCGGCCCGGTCAGGGTCGGGAACGCTGGCAACAAAGGCCTGCCGCAGAATGTTTTTTGACCATTCAAGACGGTCGCTCGCGTCGCCCATGTCCAGTGTATAAGGTACAAACTGAATGTTGGATTTTGCAGCTTTTTCCAACGTCACAAAATGGACTTTGAAAATTCCGGTGCCACCGGGGGCCGGTTCGGTCCCGACCAGATGGGTTTTGGAACGCGGTGCGATAAATGTGAACGGTGCCGGAACAGGGATATTATGCTCGGCGGAGAATTCGGCACCGACGTCGTAACGCGTACCTTTTACAAAATTTGTAACCGCGAACGGCGTGATTGTAACGGTTGCACTGGCGTCCTGTGCATTTGCCGCGACACCGAAGTTGATAAACATCGCCACCACGATGACGAGAATTATTTGCAGACGGTGCATTTCGTATTCCAATTGATTTAATTGCTGTGGTGTCTGAACATTTTTCACGGCGATTACAACGGATTTTACAGGCGTCGGTCCGGATATTTTCATGGGCGTGCACCGATGCCACTACCACATAGCGATCGAAGGCACCCGAGACGGGCACGGGGGGGGGTCATTTTAGTGGCGATCCCATGGTGGCCGACGCCAATTTTCAGGCCCAAAGCGGGGTTCAGCGAATTTTGCGTGGCCTAAAAGCCGTGAACGCTGCGCTTGACAAACGCAGGCCGGGACAGGCAACATTTGCCGGAAAGCCGCAATCATCGCTGCGATCCGGTGCCTCAAAGCCGCTATGATTGACGGTTTTTCGCGCTGCACCGAGACCCCGATCCAACCGGAACGCACAATTTCGAAAATGATGAGATCCCTGCCCTATGACGCGACAATTATTTCGGACCCGGGATCCCGTTGCGGCCATGTATCCCCATATTTCCAAATGCCGGTTACCGGTCACCATTTCATTATTAGCAGTTCCGCCAGCGCACCGGTGTATGCGTTGAGCGGGTCTTTGAGAGCGGGGAACAGTTGTCCTGACAGCAAGATCGTCGCGCCGGTTGGCAACCGCGCGGCGTTGATTGCCCTCGTCTGTCGCGCGCTCTGGCACAGCCACACGGCGACGCCGCTGGACGGGGCGACCGGGTGGTAAAAACGGCTCTGGTCATCGGGGCCGGCATTACCGGCGTTTCAACTGCCGAATGGCTGCGCCGCGACGGGGTACAGGTCACGCTGGTGGATCGCGTTGACCCGGGTGATCCGGCGCAAACCTCTTACGGCAATGCCGGCATATTGGCGCGCTGTGCTGTTGTACCCGTATCCGTGCCCGGTCTGCTGGCCAAAGCGCCGGGAATGCTGCTTGATCCGCATTCACCGCTGTTCATGCGCTGGCGCTATCTGCCGCGTCTGCTGCCGTGGCTGGTGCCGTTTTTGCGCAATGGGCGGACCAACCGCGTGCGGGAGATCGCCGCCGCGCTTGCCTATCTGACCGATGACAGCGTCGATCAGCACCTGGCGTTGGCCAGGGGCACTGCGGCCGAAAAATACATCAGAACCAGCGAATATTCCTATCTTTACCGCAACCGGCAAGATTTCAACGCTGATACCTTCGGCATGGGTTTGCGTCACGCACACGGATTTCACTGGACCGAACACGAAGGTAAATCCGTGCGGGACATGGATCCCAATCTAAGTGCCGACTACGGTTTTGCGGCGACTTTCAAAGACCACGGCTGGATCACCTCACCGGGTCAGCATGTGGCGGCGTTGGCGGCGCATTTTCTGCAAAATGGCGGCCGGTTCCGGCGCGGCGACGTGGTCGATATCGACAGTAGCGGTGTGACGCTTCGCGGTGGTGAAACCCTTTGTGCGGACAAGATCGTTCTGGCTGCGGGCGTGTGGTCAAAATCGCTGGCGGCCAAACTCGGGTGCAAGATCGCGCTGGAGTCCGAGCGCGGCTATCATTTGGTGCTTAAAAATCCAAGCCACAGCCTGCCCACGCCCTATATGATCGCGGACCGCAAATTCGTGACCACGCCAATGGACGACGGCATTCGTCTTGCCGGTCTGGTCGAATTGGGCGGGATCGACGCGCCACCTTCAAAGCGACCCGTGGAAGTGCTGCGTCAGGGCATCCGGAAAGTTTACCCCCACCTGACGTGGGAGGCCGAGGATAAATGGATGGGTCACCGCCCGTCTACCCCCGACAGCCTGCCGGTGATCGGCCCCGCCCCCGGGTCGCCCAATGTAATATTCGCATTTGGCAGCCAGCACATCGGCCTGACGATCGGGCCGCGTCTGGGTCGGATGGTTGCGGATCTGGTCATGGATCGGCCCGCAAATGTCGATCTGAGCCCCTATGCCAGCGACAGATTCAGCAACAATAAGGGCAAGATACCGAAACATTGACGCTGGAAATTCGGAGCGGCATTTTGCGCACGCGGTGCTTGGGCGCAACCAGCGCGGCGTTTGCCTATTTTGCCACGCGGCGTCCTGAAAATATTCACACCTCACAGCGACACCCAATTATCGCGACAAGATTAAAAGGTTCAGTTTTCCCGGCTGCAGGGTTAGGGTTACGCTCACATCCAATAGATCGGGACCTTCCCTTGAGCATCAATTTTTCCCATAGCTACGCCGATCTGCCCGAGGTGTTTCACACCACGTTACCACCGGTGCCTGTGGCTGCTCCTGCGTTGTTTCACCTGAACCATGCGCTGGCCCGCGATCTGGGGCTCGATCCTGCGTATCTGGCCACCGATGAAGGTGTCGCAATGTTGGCGGGCAACTTTGTCCCCCACGGTGCGCACCCCATCGCCATGGCGTATTCAGGGCATCAGTTCGGCCACTGGTCGGGGCAACTGGGTGACGGTCGTGCCATATTGCTGGGCGAAATCGAAACGCCCGCCAACACCAAATTCGACGTGCAGCTCAAGGGTTCGGGACGCACACCCTATTCGCGCGGCGGCGACGGTCGCGCGGTTCTGGGTGCGGTGCTGCGTGAAGTGATCGTCAGCGAAGCCATGGCGGCGCTCGGGATTCCCACAACCCGCGCTCTGGCCGCTGTCACAACCGGCGAGCCGGTACAGCGCGAAACGGCGCTGGCTGGCGCTGTTCTGACGCGCATCGCCGCCAGTCATATCCGCGTCGGTACGTTTCAGCATTTTTTTGCCGCCCAGGATACGGCGTCGCTGCGCCGTCTAAGCGATTACGTGATTGCACGTCACTACCCTGAAGCCGCACAAGACGCTTGCCCTGCGCTTGGATTGCTGCGCGCCGTGCTGAAGCGTCAGGCCGATCTGATTGCGCGCTGGATGCAGGTCGGGTTTATTCACGGGGTGATGAACACCGACAACATGTCACTGGCGGGTGAAACCATCGATTACGGTCCCTGCGCGTTCATGGATGCCTATCACCCCGGTAAGGTGTTCAGCTCGATCGACCATCAGGGGCGCTATGCCTACAACAACCAGCCTGCGATGGCGATGTGGAATCTGGCGCAGTTTGCCGGCACATTGGTACCGGTGATCGAGTCGACCTATGCCGACGCACAATCACGCGCTCAGGGCGTGCTAGACGGATTTGGCGCGCTGTTTAACTCTGCGTATCAAGCGTGCTTTGCTGCCAAGATCGGGCTGGGCGCGGACAATCGCGAAGCCCCCGCATTGTTGGAGCGGTTGCTGTCGCTGATGGCCGAAAGCGGCGCGGATTTTACCCTGACGTTTCAGTACATCACGCGGTTGGCAGATACTGGCGACGGGGGAGACGTGCCGGCCGGTATGGCGGGATCGCAAAGCTTTGACGCCTGGCTGGCCGACTGGCGGCAGGCGTTTGACGGAGACCCGGTTCCGACTAACACCCGTATGGCTGATATGCACCGCGCCAATCCCGTTTACATCGCCCGCAATCATCGCGTGGAAGCCGCGCTAGAGGCCGCATACCAAGGTGATCACACCCCGTTTGAAACCTTGCTCGATGTGCTGTCCAAACCGTTGAAGCGCCGCGAACTTTACGCCGCGTTCGAAAACGCGCCCGAAGCGAACGAGATCGTGCACGCGACGTTTTGCGGCACATGATCCGGTATTACAGCATTTCGCGTCAAACCAGACTCACCCGGAGATCTGTTGGCCAGCGCGCGATGCGACGGCGACAAGGAAATGGTGCAGGGCCAATGGGGGCAGGGCATGCTATATTTAGGTGAAATCGGCAAAGCGCCGGGTGTGGTTGATCAGGGGTGAACTGCGCTAGCTATTCTCGCCTGCGCCTGCGCCTTTACGGCGCGATTCTTCGCTTTCGGGCACGTAAGTACGTGCCGCCAGCCGCTGGACGCCGGTCCAGTTTGGCGCGCTGATCGTGCAGGTCTCAGAGCTTGCGACACTGGCGGCGTCAAAATCACCGCGATTGGCGCGCGTCAGCCGCACACCGACACCGGCGGTTGGACGCTTGCCGTTTGTGCGCAACGTGCCTTTGGCCACCTGCGCCGTAAAGCCGTTGGAAAACGCCAGTGCAATCGCCGCGCCACCGACACCGGCCCGATGGCCCGCCAATCCGATCAACAGGTTTGGTGAATCAACGCCGGCCACCTGTGCAGCCGCCGTCGGTGGGGCGGACAGGAAATAGTCAAGCAGGTTGCATCCGTGCTGCGCCACGTTGACGTGGCCAAATGCGATCACCCCTTCCTGCGCTTCCGGTGCCGTTAGGTGATCGGGCGTTGCGGCGGCGTCCAACGCGTGCAGGAATTCAGTTAAAACATCGACGTTAAACCCCGCCAGCCACGCGCAAGCCTTGCCAAGCTCGGCGGCGGTGCCAAAGGGTAATCCGGCACCGACCGCGGCTTTGCGCGTGGCGGCTTCGGTTTCATTGATCGAGCGCCTCACGGGCGTGCCCCAAGCACCGGCAGCCACCAGTCGTCACCAAATCCGTCCTGCAAATCCTGCGCGGTGGGCGCACCCTGATACATGGTGATGCGCGTCCAGCGGTCCGACTTTGGATCAAATTTGCTGGCCCCGAAAAACGCCAGTTTGAAACGCAGCATATCCACCGGCACAAGGTCCGCGCCAATGGTGTTGTCCCTGATTTCAAAATAGGGCATTTGCGCGCCCGTCTGTATTCTGAGCGCAATGGCGCGGTGTTCCGGGTGGCGCGCCATTACCTGCGCAAGTGTCGTTTTGCGCGGCGTTGCCCGCAACGTCCCGTGCAGCGCCGCGGCCTGTCTGGCAATGTCGAGCGGTGATTCCAGTTCAGCGCCGGGCTATTGGGTTCGCAGACCCAGCCTTGGCTCCAGTTTGGTCTCGGAAACGTACCAGAAATGATGCTGCGACTGCGGGTCGGAAAAGTCGACCTCCAGCGCCCATTTGTAATTTTGCTCCAGCAAATCCTGCAGTTGCCCGGCGCGCATCCCGGCGTCGATTGCGCTGTGTTCGTCGGCCTTCATGGTGGCGGCAAGATCGTCAACCAACGCGCCGTAGGGTTCGATCAGCAGCGCCGCGAGCAGCTCCTGACAGTCCAGACCCCAGTGTTGCGACAATTGGATCAGCGCCGCCCAGGGATTGGGTTGCTCAAGCCACCGGCGCGTCACCACCTGCTGCAGATCACGCCATTCGCGGCGCAAAACGTCGTTGCGGGCGGTGAGCGCGCTATCGCCGATCTGCCACTCCTCAAGGTGCGCCGACGCCCTTTCGATGAGCATCAGAACGCGCCCGATGGCCGCGCTTGTCGGATGCTCCAGTGCACACACCCGCGCGAGCGCGGTTTCACGCGCGTGCACCCAATTGTGGATCAGTGCCGGGTGATTGACCAGAAAAGGGGCCATGCCCAGACCCGTGGCGTTACCGATGCCAAGGTTGCGCTGTGTGTCCCTGTCCAGACGAGCCGCATTTACGCTGCGTTGCGCGGCACTGTGCGCCACCAGATCAAAGGTGAATTCGCGCATCATCCAGACCGCCAGCATTTCCGCCTGAAACGGACCTGACAGGCCGGGGCGGTCGCTGATGCGGCTGCGGTCCGCGATCCCGAATTTGCCGTTGCCGTAAACCGCAGTGGTGCGCATCAGATAGCCGATTTGGCGCAGCAGGTCGGGGTCGGGCTGGCGGCCCGCTGCCAGCGCCGTGATCACGTGATCAAACAGGCGCACTGAACGGTTTGCGCGTGCCAGAACCAGCTCGGTCGGGCGGCAGCGACCGGCCTCCTGTTTGGGCACTTCGGCTTCAAGCCGGTCAAGGTCGGCGGTTGTGGGGGTTCCGTCGAACAGCACAAAACTTGCGTCCCATGCCGTGGCGATAACGCGGTCGGACCGGTCCTCGTCGCGCAGCTTCGTCGAGAACACCACCAGCGAGTACCGATAGCCGCCAAGGACAACCGAATAGACCGCGCGGCCAAAGCCGTCTTCACCGATCTGCCAGACGTCCCGGCGCAATTGCGCGTCCTCAATAGACAGGCGGCGCAGCAAGACCCGCATAAAACTAAGCCGCGTGGGAAACGACGCGCCCATGCGTGCAAGCCGCATCACCTGATCCGGCGCGCGTAGGCGGCATTGCGGTGGCGGTGGTTTCTTTTGCATGATCGGCCTGTACACCCGTGTGGTCGTGTTATCCGACTGTAGCCGAGCGCCCAAGGGACACAACGACATTCATGCGACATTCTGGGAATAATTCTTGCGGCGACGCCACGTTCGCCCCATAAGGCGGGCACTTATTTGGGCGGTGCGCACCATTGTGACCCCTTAGCTCAACTGGATAGAGCAGCTGCCTTCTAAGCAGCAGGCTGGGGGTTCGAGTCCTCCAGGGGTCGCCATTTTCCAACTGTAAGATACGCGAAATTATAACACTTTGATAACAGGGTGTTGATGGCCCGCACACTGTACCTGCAGCATAGGGCGCTCTAAGACAGCGGCTGAACATTTGATGTCAGCGGGGACACCACAGTGAACAAACGCCAATTCATAGTTGCGGGCGGCGCGGCATTGCTGACGCCTGCGACCGCCATGGCGACCAGCCACGTTCAGCACTATCGAACCGGATTGGTCAGGGAATTGCTGGCGACGGGAAACACAGTTTTGGTGGATTACTATGCCGTCTGGTGCGGCACCTGTCGCGCGCAAGAACGGAAAATTGAAAAACTGCGCAGCGAAAATTCGCTTTACGATGAAAAAATCGTGTTTGTCAAAGTGGATTGGGATGAATTTTCCAGTGCCGGCATTTCGGTGCGCCATAAGATTCTGCGCCGCTCCACGCTGTTGCTTTTACGGGGAGATCAAGAACTGGGGCGGGTCGTTGCGGGCACGGGTTACGACGCGATCAAGTCGCTGATGGATCTGGCGTTGGTGGCTGTGTAAAGTTACCGGTGTGATCAATCTGACTTTGCACCGCGCTCCAGAGCCGCCAGAATCTTGCACGCATGTTTGAGCGATCCGCCGTCGTTCAATTGCAACTCCAACGCACCAATGACCGCCTGCCAGTCGACGGTAGCTTTCGACATTCTGGCATTGACACCAAGTTCTTGCACCGTCGCGACTGCCTCGCGCATTTCGGCGGCGCGGCGGGTGCCGTGGCGCGTCATGCGCTCCAAGGTATAAGACGCACGCCCGGTCCATCCAAAATCGGGATCACTGTGTTCGAGCGACGCCAGCACTGCGTCCAGGACCCCTGCCCGCGCGCCCGCAAGCGTCGCCTCCATGGTCACCGCCTCGAACCCTTTGACAATAACCGACCGGATCATTTTCACCGCCGCCGCCGCACCGATGTCGCCTGCAATGGTGGCGGCGCTCATGTTCAGATGGGTCAAAACCGCCAGTCCCGCAGCCGCGTGAGGGCCGCAAATAATCGCCGGAGTCTGGTGCAGTTTTGGGAGCACAGGCGCCAAAATGGCCATATCGACATAGCGACCGCCGGCGTTTTCGATCACCGAAGCTGCGCGGCGTTTTGTTTCGGGAGCACAGGAATTGCCGTCAAAATAAAGCGTGTTCCGCTTGATATGTTGCGCGAAACTTTGCGCAGCGCATACCACCTGATCGGCAGTGACGAGAGAAAACACCAAAGCCGCCGGTCCGAGATCGGCGAGAGAACCACAAGCCGTGATATCCACTGATTTGGCGCGTGCCATGATTGCCGCGCGGCCCTTTATGTCAAAAGCAGCAACGCGCGGTGTCTTCCAGCCCTGGGCAAAGGCATGTCCTGCTTCTCCAAATCCCAATATTCCGATGTGCGGTTCCATGAAAATTGTCCTGTCAGGCTTCTTGGGCCGAATGGTGCCAAAGGCCTAAGATAATTACAAGATCATGGAATACCAAAGCGCTGGACAGGCGCAGTGATTGACATCACCGACAAAATCACCCCCACTGGATCGCAGATACCCAAAACGCGGCAGGCGGATAAATGCAGCTTTCAAATGATTTCGGGCCAAAGCGGACCCGCTGCGCTGCACCGGGCCATCAAAAGGGTTTGGATCACCCGGCCACGCCATGAAAACGCAGGTCGCAATTATTGGTGGCGGACCGGCGGGGCTGTTGTTGGCACAGCTTTTGGACCAGCACGGCATTGACAGCGTGGTCCTGGAAAAACACAGCCGCGCCTATGTTCTGGCCCGTATTCGCGCGGGCCTGCTGGAACGCGGATTTGTCGAACTGATGGATCAGGCAGGTTGTGGTGCACGCCTAAAAAAACAAGGCGAAATTCACCGTGGTATTTTCATCGCCAGAAACGATGCCTGCCACCGGATCGACCTGAGCGCTCTGACCGGCGGACGCACCGTTACTGTCTACGGCCAAACGGAAGTGACGCGCGATCTCTATGACGCGCGCGCGGCCGGTGGCGGGCAGGTTTTTCACGACGTGGACAACGTTCAACTTCATGATATTACGACTAAAACACCTTATGTAACTTACGACAACGACGCAAAACGACAGCGCATCGACTGTGATTTTATAGTGGGTGCAGATGGGTTTCACGGGGTATCGCGTCACGCAATACCTGCTGACGTGTCGCGCAGTTTTGAAAAGGTTTTTCCCTTTGGGTGGCTGGGAATTCTGACGCGAACGCCCCCGGTGTCGCCGGAGCTAATTTACGCCACACACGCGCGTGGTTTTGCGCTGTGCACCCTGCGTTCACAGGTTCTGAGCCGCTATTACATTCAGGTTCCAAATGGCGACACGATTACCGACTGGCCCGACGCCAGATTTTGGGACGAGATAATGGCGCGGCTGCCCGGCGACGTGGCGGCGCGATTGGTTACCGGACCGTCGATCGAAAAAAGCATCGCGCCGCTGCGCAGTTTTGTCACTGAACCCATGCGGTACGGTGCGCTTTTTCTGGCGGGCGACGCTGCGCATATCGTGCCACCGACCGGCGCGAAAGGTTTGAACACGGCGGCGTCCGATGTTTACTATCTGTACCACGGTCTGCGTGATTTTTATCAAAAAGGCAACAGCACGGGGTTGGATCATTATTCAGAGCGCGCCGTGGCCCGCGTGTGGAAAGCGCAGCGGTTCAGCTGGTGGATGACAAATTTGTTGCACCGGTTTGACGGTCAAACGGATTTTGATCGTCGTTTGCAGACATCCGATCTGGACTACCTGTTGTCCAGCAAAGCGGCGATGACGTCGCTGGCAGAAAACTACGTCGGACTGCCATATTGATTGGGCAATGCCGGGCAACGCGCCACCCCTCTTTCTGCGGAAGAGGGGTCGGGCAAAGGCGAGAAAGACCCTAAAGCCCCACTGATTTGATGGCGCGAACGGTCGCGGTCACAATCTCGTCGGCCTCGCCTCTTGTCAGGCAAAACGGCGGCGAATACCCCACGATATCGCTGTGCGGCATGGCACGTGCAATGACACCCTGTGACAGCATTGCGCCAGCGACCTGCGCGGCGATTTTGTCTTCGGGTCCGTAAAAAATGCGTTTGTCGCGGTCTTTGACCAGTTCAACCGCGCACAACATGCCCTCGCCGCGAATGTCGCCTACGTGCGGATGATCACCAAGCGCATCACGCATCCCGTCATTCAGATACGCGCCGACATCGCGGGCGTTGGCGATCAGATTCAAATCGTCAATCAGTTTCAGATTGGCCACCCCGGCGGCCGCACCAATCGGGTGTGCCGAATAGGTCCACCCGTGACCAATGGCGCCGAATTCGTCGGTTCCCCGTTCGAGCACCGACCAGACTTTGTCACCAATGACCGACCCCGACAAAGGGGCGTAGGCCGAAGTCAGGCCTTTGGCGATCGTCATGATATCGGGTTCGAGGTCGTATTTATCAGAGCCGAACATCGTGCCCAGACGGCCAAATCCGGTGATCACTTCGTCGGCGATCAACAGGATGTCGTGCCGTTTCAAAACGTCCTGAATGGCCGCCCAATAACCCACAGGCGGCGGCACAATGCCACCGGTGCCCAGAACCGGCTCTCCGATGAACGCCGCGATGGTGTCGGCGCCTTCAGTCGCGATCAGTTCTTCCAACGATGCCACGCATTGGGCGGTGAACTGGGCTTCCGACTGGTTATCATCGCTACGGCGGAAATAATATGGCGCGTCGGTGTGCAGGACCTGCGACAGCGGCAGGTCGAATTTTTTGTGAAACAAGTCCAACCCGGTCAAAGACCCCGTCATCAGGCCGGAACCGTGATAAGCCCGCCGACGCGAGATGATTTTCTTTTTTTCGGGGCGTCCCAAAATATTGTTGTAGTACCAGACCAGTTTGATGTTGGTCTCGTTGGCGTCCGATCCTCCCAATCCAAAGAACACTTTGGACATGTGATCCGGCGCACGATCCAGAATCATTTTGGCAAGGGTGATCGAAGCTTCGGTGCCATGTCCGACGTAGGAATGGTAATAGGCCAGTTCTTTGGCCTGTGCGGCTATGGCATCAGTGATTTCGCTGTGCCCGTAGCCCGCGTTGACGCAATACAGTCCTGCAAAGGCGTCGAGCAACCGGTTACCGTCGCGGTCCAAGATATGGCAGCCACTGGCCCCGGTAATCACCCGCGTCACGGTCTCGCCGCGCGCGTGCTGCGCCAGATGAGTTGAGGGATGAAAAAAACTGTCGCGGTCCCACTGGGCCAGTTGGTCGTTCTTAAGCATTGTTCTTCCTTTTTGTTCTATGCCCAATCACGGCACACGTATTTGATTTCCATAAACTCTTCCATGCCGCGCCGCGCCCCTTCGCGCCCGAGACCGGATTGTTTCGTGCCGCCAAAGGGGATGGGCGCGCCGGTGACCTTGGTGCGGTTGACGGCCACCATGCCAAATTGCAAGGCGCGGCTGACGCGGTAGATACGCTTTGGATCGTCTGAGTGAAGATATGCGACCAGGCCGTGTTCGGTCTCATTGGCCCGCGCGATCACCTCGGCCTCGGTGTCAAACGGGGTAACTGCCGCGACGGGACCAAAGGTTTCATCTGACATGATCAGCGCGTCCGCGGGCACATCGGTCAAAACCGTGGCCTCATAGAAAAGCGGCCCAAGATCGCTGCCCTTGCCACCACACGCTAGTTTCGCGCCTTTGGCCAGCGCATCGGTGACATGTTCTTCCTGTTTTTGAATCGCTTGTTCGTTCATTAAGGGACCAAGATCGCAGTCGTCCATACCTTTGCCAAGGGTCAACATTCTGGTTGCCGCGGTGAATTTCTCACAAAACTCGTCGTAGATCGGTTGTTCCACAAATATCCGGTTGGCGCCCAGACAATCTTGTCCGGTGGTCGCGAATTTTGCCTTGATCGCTTCGGTCACGGCATTTTCCATATCCGCGCCCTTGAACACAATAAATGGCGCGTGTCCGCCCAATTCTAAAACCAGTCTTTTTACAGTGTTGGCGGAATGCCGGTACAGCAGTTTTCCAATCGGGGTTGAGCCGGTGAAGGATAGCGCCCGAACACGGGCGTCATTGGTCCAGGGCTTTACAATGACAGAGGCAGGGCCGGTTACCACATTGAACCCACCTACGGGCATGCCCGCACGTTCCGCCAATTCGGCCAGTGCCAGCGCCGAACAGGGTGTCTCGCTGGACGGATGCGCCACCACGGTACAGCCGGCGGCAAGTGCGGCGGCGGCCTTGCGGGTCAGCATCGCGACGGGGAAATTCCACGGGGTAATCAGGGCCACCACACCCACGGGTTCCAACCAAAGTTCAACCTCGGCGTCAGGCAAGTGGCTGGTCACGCCTTCGATATTGGGGCGTTTAGCCTCCTCTGCGTAAAATTCCACAAACGCCGCGCCGTAGTCGATTTCGCCGCGAGCCTCGGAGAGGGGCTTGCCCTGTTCGCTTACCATGATCCGCGCCAGGTCTTCTTTGTGTTCTATCAGCAGGTCGAACCAGCGGCGCAAAATGGTGCTGCGTTCCTGTGGCATCAATGCCGCCCAACCGGAAAACGCCGCTTGCGCCGCATCGACCGCAGCCAGGCTTTCCACGGCTGACAAAGACGCAACCTCGCCAACCAGCGTGCCATCGGCCGGATTGGTCACAGATAATGTAGCCCCATCCGTCGCGCTAACCCATTTTCCGGCAATATATGAAAAGCTGCGCAAAAGCCGCTTATCAGTGATGAGGTTGTCCACATTCAATCCCTTGATTCAACTCAAGAAGAGAATACAACCTTTGAAACGAGCGTAGAGACTAAAATTTAAGCCCAAAAGAGAAGAATCCTCTTTTGTGGCGCATTTCGCACCATATTCCTCTTATCTTGCCAGCAAAATATCAAGTGGCGGTACGGTGGCGTTTTTAACCGGTTTGGTCACGACATAGGTAAAATAACGCGCCAGACCAATTTTTGCCTCCAGCATATCGTCAATCAGGCGCTGGTAGGCGTCGATGTCTTTGGTGACAACCTGCAAAAAATAATCCAGACCCCCGCCCAGAGACCAGCACGCCATGATTTCGTCGTAGTGCTGCACCGCTTTTTCAAAATGCCGGAAAGAGGCGGCTGTGTGATCAGCCAGCTCGACGGCGACGAAAACCGTGACATTGGGGCCAAGTTTCCTCAGGCTGATCTCGGCTTTGTACCTTTCGATCAACCCCTCTTTTTCAAGCCGTTTCAATCGGTTCCAGCACGGGGTGGCCGACAGGCCGACGCGCTCGGCCAGCGCGGCTTTGGTAATGCGCCCATCTTCGGCCAACACCCGAAGGATGGCTATATCGCGTGTGTCGAGTTTGATCATTTACCTGACCTATCCCTGATATCCATGCGGGCAAACAGCGTCTCCCGGCGCCTATGTTTCAATCGAGGTGCCCATCCCGCCCAGCGTGGCGAGGACATGGCTGGCAATCGCCGTGTCCTGCGCACCAGTGCCGGTCAGGTCACAAATCGTTATGTCATCTTGTGATTGCCGACCGGTGGCTTTGCCGGTGATAACCTCGCCCAGTTCGTCTGGCGTGCCTTTGTTCCAAACCTCCGACGCCAAAGCAGCCTCCAACTCGCCCAGGGTTTCACATTGGCTGGCACGATCACAAATATAGGCATCCGCAGCCATCAGGGCAGCGGGGTCAATCTCGTTCTTGCCGGGCTGGTCTGAGCCCATGCAGGTGATATGCAGCCCCGAATGCAACCATTCGGTCCGGATCACCGGGTCGCGTGCTGGTGTCGTAGTGACAACTAACTGGCTTTGTGCAACCAGAGCCTGTGGATTTGCTTCGACGCTTGCACGAATGCCAAGCAACCCGCTTATATCTTGCGCACAGGCCCTGGCCCTTTCAAGGTCGCGGCCCCAGACCAAAACAGTCCTGAAGGGACGCACCAGATGAGCGGCCTGAATTTGCAACCGCGCTTGCAGACCGCTGCCGATCACACCCGCCGTCGTCACGTTTTCGGGGGCCAGATGGCGTGCTGCCACTGCGCCTGCGGCAGCGGTGCGAATATCGGTGAGGTAACCGTTATCCAGAAACACCGCATTAACCATGCCAGTCGTGGCGGAAAAAAGCACCATCAGCCCATTCAGTGACGGCAGGCCTAGTTTGGGGTTGTCAAAGAAACCGGGGCTGATCTTGATAGCGAAATCGTCGAATCTGGGGATATAGGCGGTTTTCACATCAACCTCGCCGTTGGCATCATGTAAGGCCATCGACAGGATTGGCGGCATCACTACTGTTCCCGACGCTAGTGCTGCGAAGGCCTTTTCGATCACGTCTACAGCGGTCATGTCGAACGTCACCACCTTGCGCAACTCGCCTTCGGTAACGATCCTGATTTCATGCGCCATAGATTTCGCCTTTCACGGTAGTATCTCCAAGTTCCACATCCAGTCCGGCCATGATGCGGGTAAAGACCCCCATATCCACATTGCGCCCCGTAATGACGGCGGCGACCGGCCCGTCGCTAAAGCGAATTTTACCCGCGAGCACCGCTGCCAGTCCGACCACGCTTGATCCTTCGGCGACTATGCGATCCTCGTAATAAAGCGTCTGCATGGCGCGGTAAATCTCGTCTTCGGTGACCAGCAGGGTTTCATCCAGATAATCGCGGCACAGCGCCAGCGAATGGGCGTTGTGCGCGCCGATACCACCGCCCAGACTATCGGCCAGACTTTTGACTTCACGCACATCAACCGGATGACCGGCGCGCAGCGACAAATACATCGCCGCACCGCGCTCCATTGTGACTCCGATAATCCGCACATCGGGGTTGACCGACTTGGCGGCCAGCGCGATACCCCCCGCCAGACCACCGCCGGACAACGGCACCAGTATGGTCTTGATGTCGGCGCGCGCTGCCAGCATTTCCAGCCCGATCGTGCCCTGCCCCGCGATCACGTAGGGATCATCAAATGGCGAGATTTCAACCAATCCTTCACTGGTCACCAACCGAAGACACGCGGCCTGCGCCTCGTCCTGCGTTGCACCGCTGATCCTGACGTCGGCGCCCAGTGCCCTGATGCCGTCAACTTTGGTTTGGGGAACCTTGTCGGACATGCAAATCACCGCCCTGACACCACGCCGGGCGGCAGCAAAAGCCACGCCGCGCCCATGATTACCCGTCGAGCAACACGTCACGCCCCTGACCGTGTCTTGCAAGTTGGCCACCGCATTCAGCGCTCCGCGCAGTTTGAACGCACCGATGGGTTGCATGTTTTCAAGTTTCAGCAAAAACTCGACCCCGGTCAGTTTCTGCATGAACGGCGAGATCACCAGCGGCGTATTATCGGCCACACCACGGATCACACCTTGCGCGTTTTGGATATCTTTCAGGCCAAGTGTCATCGGTTTGAGCGTCCCCGGATATCGCGGCAAGGTCCGCGTTTGTCGCCAACGGTTAAACCAAATGGGATGCGTGGTGAAGCCCGTTGCGCGGACGAACAGGCACAGAGCATGGCGCAGCGATTTCTTACACGGCTTCAGACGCTGGATTCCGGCGACAGTCTGTTTGGAGGCAGGCAATTTACCGGCGCGACAAAGCTCTGGGGTTTCAATGTTTTCTTAACGCCAAGCGTCAATATTGCCGTTGCGTGCGATCCGTTACCGCGCAACGAAAATCGGATGGTGGAAGATCAAATCATGGGTAATCTGGCGACTCAGGGCCGCGACATGTCTGTAGAATTCTTCGTGCGCGGGCTGGGACTTTGCGCCCGTCGTGCTGGTCGTGCCCTCTGATGGCGGCAGTGGTTGAAACCCTGAAACTGCCCGCAAGGCTCGACCTCAAAGCGGCACCGGACCTGTACGACAGCGTGGCGGCGTTGCCTGAAAAACCGGTACAATTTGATGCGTCGGCGGTGACTTATATCGGTGCAAACTGCGTGCAGGTCCTTTTGGCCGCAGCCGGAAAATGGGGTGAAAAATCATTGTCTTACCGCTTCAAGTCGCCATCGGACGCGTTTACCGACGGCTTGGACAAACTTGGACTTTCTTTGGATAAACTGGAACTGGGTGTCACAACAAAATGACGAAAAAAATCCTTGCGGTCGACGATTCGCGCACCATGCGCGACATGCTTCAGGCGGCTCTTAGCGATGCCGGCTATTTCGTGGACGTGGCTGTTGATGGTGAAAATGGCCTGGACGTTTTGCGTCGGTTTGATCCCGATGTCGTTATCACCGACATCAATATGCCGGTGCTCGACGGTTTTGGTTTCATCAAAAAGATTCGCGAAGATAAATCCTACAGCGGCATTCCCATTCTGGTGCTGACGACCGAAAGCGCAGCCGAACTCAAAGACCGGGCCCGCACCGCCGGGGCAACGGGCTGGATCGTCAAACCGTTTGACGAAGACAAACTCGTCTCGGCTATCAACAGGGTTACGGCCTAGGATCGCCAGTTTATGAGTACCAGAGACCAGATAAGGGATACTTTTTTTCAGGAATGCGAGGACCTGCTGATCGGTCTGCAGGATGGGTTCAGCGAAATGGACCAGCCCCGCGTTGACGATGAAACAATCCACAGCGTGTTTCGCGCCGTACATTCGATCAAGGGCGGCGCAGGCGCGTTCGGATTTGATGCGCTGGTCACGTTTGCCCACCAGCTTGAAAATGTGCTGGACGTGGTGCGCAGGGGCGGTCTGGCCGTGGACGCGGACCTGATGTCCGTAATGTGGCCCGCGTCTGACATGTTGAGCGATCACATCGAATCGGCCAGGGGTATCGGTGAAATTGATCCGGTAAAATCCGATGCCTTGGTGACGCGGCTTGATGGCCTGATTGCGGCAGCCCCAGCCACAGCTGGTGCGGGCGGGGAATCCAGCGAAACGCTGAACTTCGAACCCGTCGTCTTTGAGCCGGTCGCGCTTGAAATGAATTCCGGGCCTGACCCGCATGCATCGGTGCCGCCCGACAGTGAGGCCACCCAATTCCTGATCCATTTTTCGCCGGATTCTGCGATGTACCGCCACGGCAACGAGGCGGCTCTGTTGTTGCGTGACCTGTCCGGGCTTGGGGATATTCATGTCGAGTGCGACGATTCCGCTATGCCGGATTTCGCCCATATCGATCCCGACGAAAGTTACCTTCGTTGGAATATCCGTCTGACCACCGCCTGCAATGAAAGCAGAGTTCTGGAGGTGTTCGAGTTTGTTGTCGCTGATTGCGCGCTGGAAATCACGGCGATCGAAACCTCCGCTACAGGCAATACACCGGTCTTGCCAGCCCTGCCCGCTACGTCGGTCGGTCAAAAAATACCCCCGATCGCACCCGCAAACGCGTCCGCCGTCACAAACGCGCCCGAGGCGCGCAGCCCGAACAAAAACGCCGCCAAACCCACGGCAGATGATGATTGCACGGCAAGCGCCGGGGTTCCAAAAGAACTGGAGCGCCGCACACCCCTATCGGCACGTACGTCCACGATCCGTGTCGACGTTGGTCGCGTTGATCGTCTGATCAATCTCATGGGCGAACTCGTGATCAACCAGGCGATGTTGTCGCAATGCGTGATCGAGGCCGATCTGTCCCCTGAGTCGGGTTTCTCGACCGGCCTTGAAGAGCTCAAGCGCCTGACCCGCGAGGCGCAGGACGGCGTCATGTCGATTCGCACACAACAGGTAAAACCGCTGTTTCAACGCATGTCACGCATCGTGCGCGAGGTGGCTGCGGCCACTGGAAAACCGGTTCAACTGAAAACCAGCGGTGAACTGACCGAAGTCGACCAGACGGTGATCGAAAAACTTGCGGATCCTCTGACCCATATGATTCGCAACGCGGTAGATCACGGGCTTGAAGATCCCGACGTGCGGATTGCAGCCGGCAAAGCCGCCGAAGGCACCGTTTTACTGGCCGCGTCGCACCGTTCGGGACGTGTGCTGATCGAGGTGATCGATGACGGCGGTGGCATCGACCGCGACAGGGTGCGTCAGATCGCGTTGGACAAAGGATTGATCAAACCCGACGACCTTTTGACCCCCGAGGACACCGACGCGCTATTGTTCAAACCGGGTTTTTCAACGGTCAAAGAGGTTTCAAATCTGTCGGGGCGCGGTGTGGGCATGGACGTTGTCCGTACTGCCGTTACCATGTTGGGTGGCCGTGTTGCCGTGGCTTCGACCCCGGGCAAAGGTTCCAAATTCAGCGTCAGTCTGCCTTTGACACTTGCGGTGCTTGACGGGATGGTCGTCGACGTTGCCACGCAGCGCGCCGTCATTCCAATCACCGTGATCGTCGAAACGCTGCGCCCGCGTGCAGAGGACATTCACGTGCTTGGTGTTTCCTGCCTTCTTGCGGTTCGCGGCGGTTTTGTACCCATTGTCGATCTGGGCCGTGCGCTTGGTTTTCGTCAGGACGCGGGTGATTTTTGTGATTGCGTGCTCATTTTGACAGAAACGGACGACGGTGCGCGTTTCGCGCTTGCGGTGGACGCCATACACGACCAGCGCCAGGTGGTCATCAAAGGTCTGGAAGCCAATTACGGCAAAGTGCCGGGGATCGCCGCCGCAACAATTCTGGGCAGCGGTCAAATCGCGCTGATTATCGACCCCAACGATCAAATGTTTACCGGCTCGACACGCAGCGCGGACGTGCGCCCAATATTGGAAAGGACGGGATAAACATGCCCCCCAAATTACCGGCCGAAACACAAGACGCGCCGAATTTTGTCGCCTTCAAGGCCACGCAACAGGATTTCTGCGTCGACATCCTGTCGGTGCGCGAAATTCGTGGTTGGACGCCCGCGACATTGCTGCCGCAGGCACCGCCGCATATTCGCGGCGTCATCAATTTACGCGGCTCTGTCGTACCGATTCTTGATTTTTCCATGCGGCTTGGTCTGGCGAAACCCGATCCGACGACGCGTCACGTGGTGATCATCGTGCAAATATGCGACCAAACCGTCGGGTTGCTGGTGGACGAGGTGTCCGAAATTCTCAATATCGCGGCGGAGGCCGTAAATCCGACACCAAGTGTGGGCAGCGACCCCGATAACGAATTTGTCAGTGGCGTGATATCGATCGACAGCCGAATGATCCGCATTGTCGATCTGAATAAAATCTTCCCCAGTGCCAGCGAAAACGCCGCGTGAACCGCCCCATTTATTTTTCGCTGGCGCAATCATGAGAAAGGGGTGTCCAAAATGTCCGTAAGGGCCAGTTTGCAAATCATGGTTGTCGATGACATGGCCACGAGTCGGGGATTGATACTGCAGGCTCTTGAAAAAATCGGGCTGTATAACACCGATTCCGCCCCTGATGGAATATCGGCACAACGCCAGATCATGGAAAAGCGCTTTAACCTTGTGATTTCGGATTTTAATATGCCGGGTCTGGATGGCCTTGGTCTGCTCAAGAACCTGCGCACCCATCCGCAAACCAGTAACATCGGATTCATTCTGGTGACCAGCAGTGCAGATCAAAGCCTGATCGCGCGCGGGCGCAGTCTTGGCCTGAATAATTATGTCAAGAAACCGTTCTCAACTGCGGACATGCGCGCCTGCATCGAAGCCGTCGTTGGAAAGCTATAGCCATGACGGACCAAACTGCACAGCACACCGTGAGCGATGTCCTGCTGCGGCTGGCTGCGGAGCTCGACACACTTTACCGCGAATCAGCTGATCTGGACGCCGCTGTCGCCGAATTAATTCAAGCCACGTCCAACATTCCACCGTCGCTTTGCGGCAAGTTGCAGGCCACCGACGCCCTGGCGCAGTCGTTGTCATGCCTCAAGCAGTTTCTGGCGGCCTATGCTGCGGACATGGGTCCCGCGTGGCAAACCGACCCTCACGGCCCGGCGTCGGTACTGCCAATGCGCAGCCTTGCCCACCGCCTGACCAACCGGCGCAAACCACAACCGGCACAACAACCGGACAGCGGCGACTGCGTGCTATTCTGACGTCGTCACCAAGCAGCGTGCAATGCCGGTTTCGCCGGACAATTCAATTCAAGAGACCTCTTCAAACAAATGCGTCCAATCCGGTGCGCCCCGCACGATTTATTAATTTCAAGTGGTCATAGATAAACCCACGAAGTCACAGACAGCGCAGACAAATCGGGGGGCGGAATACATGAAACATACACCACCCCTATCCTCGCGCCCTCCCCCTTTGTCGTGCAGCGATGCGCAGGTCACACCGACATCCATACGGGTATTGGCCTCCATCGACGAAATGACCCGTGTAGAATTTGACCGCTTGAGCCGGGAAATTTACGATCTGACCGGCATCGTTTTACCCCCCGCCAAACAGCAGCTTGTCACCAGCCGCCTGCACAAACGGCTCAACACGCTTTCGCTGAACAGCTTTGGTGCTTACCTGGATTATCTGGAGTCGGAAAACGGACCTGCAGAGGCGGAACATCTTTGCAACGCCATTACTACGAACCTGACGTCGTTCTTTCGCGAGCCACATCATTTTGTCGATTTACGGGGTTTTTTGGACGGTTCAAATGCCAATGGCAAACCGCTTAAACGTGTCCGCATCTGGTGTGCCGCCTGTTCTTCAGGCGAAGAACCCTATTCGGCTGCAATGACGGCCGTGCAATCGAACCCATCGGGAAAAGATCGCGACATCAGGATTTTGGCAACGGACCTCGACAGCGACACGCTGAACAAGGCACGCAGCGGCACCTATCCGGCAGAATCAGTCGGCGCCCTGCCCGGCCCCGTGAAAACAAGGTTCTTCGCCCAAAAAAGCGCGGGCCGCTTCACGATCAATCCCGAGATCCGCGATATGGTGACGTTCAACCGTTTGAACCTGCACGACAGATGGCCCATGAACGGGCGGTTCGACGCTATTTTCTGTCGTAACGTGCTGATATATTTCGACGCTCAGGCCAAGCGTTCACTGGTCTCGCGCATGGTGGCGCTGCTGCAACCGGGCGGCGCACTTTATCTGGGTCACTCTGAATCGCTCCTTGGCCATCATCCGCAGCTTTTCAGCCTTGGACAAACTATATTCCGGAAATCCCAATGAACAAACATCTTGAAAATGTTGAGAAACCGAATGGTTTTCCCGAATCCGACTATTGGGAGGCACGCGTCAATTCCATGGTGCGCAGCGTTCAGCCGGGCGACTATAACGTCACCGGTCGCAACGACCTGACGTTGACCACGCTTTTGGGTTCATGCGTATCAGCCTGTATTTGCGACCCCGTCGCTGGAATTGGCGGTCTGAACCACTTTTTGCTGCCCGACATGACACACGCCAGCAATGGTACGCCTTCAGATGCCACGCGCTATGGTGTGCAGGCTATGGAAATGCTGATAAACGAAATATTGAAACGCGGCGGCCACAGGGCCCGGCTGGAGGCTAAATTGTTTGGCGGCGCCAACGTGATCACAATGGCCACGAACAATCCGGTTGGTTTGCGAAACCAAAAGTTTTCTCTGGCGTTTCTGCGCAACGAAAGCATCCCCGTCACCGCAAGCGATCTGGGTGGCAGCGCCGCTCGGAGAGTTTTTTTCATGCCCTTCACAAACAAGGTGCTGGTTCGGGTCACCGCCAGTTCTGAAGCCAAAGAAGTGCAGGCAGCGGAGTCACAGATTACCGCGCGCAAACCGCAACCTCGTAACGACGGCAACGTTGAGCTGTTTTAATGCCCCCGGTACCGGCGACCACACCCACTAAAAACCCCACACGCGTGGTGATCGTGGACGATTCGCGGGTGATGCGCGACATTATCTGTTCCGCGCTTGACCAATACGACGACATCAATGTCGTGGGGTCCGCTTGTGATCCATTTGAAGCGCGTGACGTGATTAGCGAAACCAATCCCGATGTCATTACGCTGGACGTGGAAATGCCGAACATGGGCGGGCTTGAGTTTCTGCGTCACATCATGGCCCATCGTCCCACGCCGGTGATCATGGTGTCGGGTCGCACCAGAATCGGTGCGGACACCACCCTAAAGGCGCTGCAACTGGGTGCTTTTGATTTCGTCACCAAGCCGACGTCGCAAGCGGAATGGGACACGTTCGAGCCGCGCGTGCGCGCAAAGGTCATCGCCGCAGGGCAGTCGGGCAACGCGACAGGCCCGCGATCCTTGGTACCTTCGGTGCAGTCGGGAACCCATCGGCACAGCCGCCGCTGCGAACTGATTGCCGTCGGCGCCTCGACCGGTGGCGTGACCGCAATCACCACGTTGATTGCGCAATTACCGGATTCCGCCCCGCCGGTGGTGATCGTGCAACATATGCCCGGCGCATTCATTTCACGCTTTACCGACCGACTGGCGTCAGCAAGTCACAAGAATATAGCCTTGTCGCAGGATGGCGAAGTTCTGAGCAGCGGAATGATCCGCCTGGCACCTGGCCAAGGGCATCTGGAAGTCGCAAGACAGGGCATTCGCTTGCAAACCAATATCGTTGACGCACCGCCGGTGAATAATCACCGTCCATCAATAGACACACTATTTAATTCGGTCGCCGTATCGGTCGGTGAATTTGCGTTTGGGATTATCCTGACCGGCATGGGCAGTGACGGCGCTGAGGGCCTGCTGAAAATGCAAAAGCGGGGCGCACAATGTTTTGGTGAGTCCCGCGATTCCTGCGTGGTTTACGGTATGCCAAAAGCGGCCAACCGACTGGGCGCGGTCAACATCGAAATGGGCATAGACGAACTGGCACTGATGTTGCGCAACGAATTTTCACACCGCTCACATATCGGACTCTGACCGTTACCAAAGCGCAGGTAAAATATCCTCTGCCCGCCCCAAAAGTTGCCGGAACGTGCGGCTAAATCTCTGTTGGCTGTTAGGTATTTACGCGGGGGAACCAAATCCGTTGGGTTATCGGCCTTTTAACCGGCGCTTAATGTGATTGGGTCACAAGTAAGGCTACGTTCGAACCTGCAGGAGAAGTCGCTTGAACCTTACCAACCCCGTGTCCGGGACGCCACTATCGGTGGCGCTCAGAACCGACGATCCTGTGACCGGTATCATTTGTGCACTAAATCCCGAGGGCCAAAATGTCCGTTAGCAATACCAACACGTTCCCGTTTTCTTTTGTTGTTCGGCCCGGCGCAAGACTCCGCAGCGCTGTCACCGGTATTGGTGTCAAAGTCCTGGCACTGACGATACTTCCGATTCTGGTCATGACGGCATTGCAGATCCACGAAATAAAAGAGGTTGGCGAAACCAGCGACGACATCATGGCAGATTCAGTGGCAGCCAGTGAGTATCGAAACGGTATTATTCTTTCAAGCATCACAATAAAAGATGAGGCGCAGATTTTATCCAATCTTATCAACGTTATGGTACGCTTGCACCAGGTGGGCCTGCTTGAAGAAGACGGCGACCTGAACGACTCGGTAAAAGACGCGCGGGTGACGGTTAAGCAGCGGATCGAAGAATTTCAAAAGAAGGTCACGCAATTTAGCGAAACATTGTTGCAAGGCGGGTTGATCGGCGATCAATCCACACCATCCGACGCACGCCTAAGGGAAATTTCACTTTCCACCGCGCAGTCGATGAATGTCGTTCTGCAGACTTCCAAGAACCTGTCGGAACTCTTTTCAAAATTTGAGACATCGAACAGGCGGACATTGGCGCTAAGCACTGCGGGTGAATTTTTCGACGCCAAGTATAACTTTATTTTTAACGAACTTGATCAGCTCGACGCATTTGACGCCGCCATGGCCAAAGTGTCGACCACGATCGATCAACTGCTTGATCTCACCCGTGAACAGCTGCAATTAATTGATGTGCAAACCGCCGCAACGACTGCGGCGCAAAACGCCAACGCAAGTCGCAATCATAATATAATTCTCAGCATCGTGATCTTGGGTCTGATTGTTCTTTCGATATGGGTTGCAAACACGATCATCACCAGCAAACTTCGAAATCTTGCCGACACGATGACCAAACTCAGCCACGGTGATCTTTCGATTGCCGTTCCCAAAGCGGGGCGTGACGAAATCGGCGATATGGCCAGATCGCTTGCCGTGTTCAGACAGGCCGCCATTGATAAACGTGACGCAGAAAACCAACAGGCGCTTGACATGGCGAAGCACGAAAAAAATCAGGCTGCGCAGGCCGCCAAGGATGCGCGCATTCAGGCGGACATTGACAGTGCGGTCACCGCTGCCAGTCTTGGCGACTTTTCGCAGCGCGTTGAAACGGCGGGGTTCGACGGAATCATGGCAAGCATGGGCACGGGTATGAATTCGCTTTTGCAGACCGTCGATCGCGGCCTTAGCGACACCGTGGGAATTATGGCGGCCCTTGCCGAAGGTGATTTGAGCAAACGCATGGACGGCGACTATCAGGGCAGTTTTTTGCAGCTCAAGAACGACGTCAACCGCATGGCGCAGCAACTTTGCAATATAGTCGGCCAGATTTCCGGCGCGACCGGATCGGTGCGCAACACAGCGACGCAGATCGACGAAGGCGCGTCAGAACTGTCGGCGCGCGCCGAAAGCCAGGCGGCGTCGTTGCAGGAAACCGCCGCTGCGATGGAAGAAATAGCCGCCACAGTGAAAACCAACGCCGAAAACGCATTTGAAGCCAACGCTTTGGCCGAAACAACCAGCGCGCAGGCGGAAAAAGGGCGCGCAGTGGTCGCGCAGACCGTACAGGCCATGGCGAACATCCGCGAAAGCGCCACCGAAATAAGCGATATCGTCTCCACGATCGAGGCGATTGCCTTTCAGACCAACCTGTTGGCACTCAACGCTGCCGTGGAAGCCGCCCGCGCCGGCGACGCCGGCAAGGGATTTGCCGTCGTGGCATCCGAAGTGCGCACGTTGGCCCAACGGTCAGGCGAAGCGGCCAAAACTATCAAGGATCTGATCGGCAAAAGCACCGGGCATGTGGAATCCGGCGACCGTCTGGTCGGTGAGACCGACGCTGCGCTTGCTGATATTCTTGATGGCGTGCGCAACGTCGCCCGCACCATCGAGGAAATCGCCGAAGCCAGCAGAGAGCAAACCACTGGTGTCGGCGAAGTTTCAAGCACCGTCAGCCAAATGGACGAGATGACGCAGCTGAACGCCTCGATGGCCGATCGCAGCGCTGCGGCAGCCCGCGGTTTGACCGAACAATCCGCAACGTTGGTTGATCTGGTCCGATTTTTCAAAATCGCCGAAGACACGGAAGTTTTTGCCCAGCCGACTGACGCAAATCTGCGTGATCATCATATGTGGTCCGACGACACCAGCGACGAACAGGCAGTAGCACACAGCGCGACGCTGACTGCCGCGCGAAATACGACACCCGGGGCAACCTGGGGCGATTTTTGATATTCACTGACCCTTGGGATCCGGTCCGCGAATGATCGTCGCCTTTTGCAGCGTCGATGACCGACTCTGCACCGGCGGCGCCATCAGCCACCTGAGCCAGTCGCTGGACAACAAAATCTCCGCCGGGCGCAAGACCATTGATCGCTCGAACGCTGTTGTGGGCTTTAGGGCGCGCCGCTATCTCATCCGAAAGTGTCAACAAGAAAGGCGGCGGCGTTTTGGGGCCCGTTCGAAGCTGCAATCGCAGACCGAAACGACGTAGCCTTTGCGCGAGCCTCGGGATTGTGAAGAAAAGACTCGATGGCGCGGGTCACCTGCAAGGCGGTGATCCGTTTTTTGCGCAGGCGTATGGCAAAGCCTTTGCGCACGATACAGTCAAGATTCCACTCTTGCTCCGGGTTGCCATTGGCTATTCCGACAATTGGCGTACCCGAAAAACAGGCTGTCATCACCGTGCCGATACCGCCATGAATGACCGAAACGTCCGCCATCGGGTTGACCAAATGCGCCGGGAGATAATCGGTGACCACAACATTTTCGGGAACCGCAACGTTATCGCGACCCAGCAATGGTCTGACGGGTGCAATCACGTAATATGGCGCGCCCGCAAACGCCTGCAAAATCCTGACGACGGTTTCGCGCGACCCGGAACTGCCCATGGCAAAATATACGATTGGTCGATCGCGCGCCATCGCCGAAACCTCGGGCGGAACGTCTGCGTCCAGTTTGGCGATAATCGGACCAATAAATTTTGAACAGCCCTTCAACCGTTCGGGCAACGCGATGTCGGTAAAATCTTCCGGCTCGGCAAAAAGGGTATAGTCGCCTTCGAAATAGGTCGAGCCGGGAAATGGGCCGATACCATAGGATTTGGCCACACGATTGAAAAAGCCGACCAGCAACGAAAAGCTGAGATCACTGGTCACAGCGGACAGACGGTCAAGCCATCCATCGGGAATGAACCGAAGAAACGGATAGTCAAGCGCGTCGGGCCATGTCGAATATTTTTTGACATGCTCCATCAGCCACGTGGTCTGGGTGACCCAGACCAGAGGCGTTTTAGCCAATCGCGCAGATATTGGAACCGAAAGACAGAACCCGGTAAGAACTGCAACGGCCTGCAAATCGGTAAAAACCGCCTGTTCGGACTCTATGCGTTTTCGCAGATCATGTTCCGTAAACATGTCACCGAATTTCTCTCCGCGGTCGATTTTCCACCACCGCTGAATTTTTTCCTCATTCAGTTGCGGTTCCAATTCGAGAATCTCAAACCCTGCGCGCTGGACAATCCCATAGTTTCGGCGCGTGCCGTCATAGCTGAGAAAAACGCACCTGAAATGCGGTCGCGCCGCTTTGGCGATTTCGAGCATTCGCGTGACTTCCGCCAGATTGTGGGCCTCGGGCGCAAACACCAGCGTTTTCTTCATACTTTTCACCTTGTGCTAAGCGCACATTCCCATGGCTATGAACTGAGCACCTGTATATAGAAATCGAGGTCGACGGGTACTTTCACCGTGTCCCAAATTTGATTTACCTGAAATCGTTTGCCGCCAGTTGGAGCGGACTTGGCCCCCGACCCAATTTCCGGGTCGATTGTGTTCCGGCTGACTGAACCGATTGAAATATCGTGCCATCATCGTCTTTGGGCGTGCAAAGTCAATCCATGGTACCCGAGGTCGGACTCGAACCGACAAGCCTTGCGGCGGGGGATTTTGAATCCCCTGCGTCTACCAATTCCGCCACTCGGGCGTACCATGTGCGCGCTGATTATACCTGCGCCGCGACAGCGTCAACGCGGATTTGGTGCTGAACTCCGCGCAATCACTTGACCGCGCCGGTGCATCGGTCCATGGGATGTCAAAGTTTCCGCCGAGGCAAAATGCTGCGCAGATTATACAGTTGGACCGTCGATCTGGCACGCACGCCTTATGCGTTATGGGCGCTGACGGTAGTCGCGTTTCTCGAAAGCTCGGTCTTTGCCATTCCGCCGGACGTTCTTTTGATTCCGATGATCATCGCGGCGCCACGGCGTGCATTTCAGTTTGCACTTGTCTGCACTCTGGCTTCGGTGGCAGGCGCGGCGCTGGGCTATGTCATCGGTTGGCAACTCTACGACACTATCGGTGTCAGAATTGTCTCGTTTTATGGTATGGAAGGCGCGTTTGACTCGTTTCAGGGCAAGTTCAACGAATACGGCACGTGGGCCGTTTTGTTCGCAGGTGTCACGCCGTTTCCGTTCAAAGTCATCACCATCACCTCGGGTGTTACGGGGTTGCCTTTTGTTGCATTCATGTTCTGGAGCCTGATCGCACGCGGTCTGCGGTTTTTCATCCTCGCGGTATTGTTATGGAAATATGGCGAACCGATACGAAATTTCATTGAAAAGCGCCTTGGGCTGATGTTCACACTGTTCACTGTGCTGCTGTTGGGCGGCTTTTATCTCGTGAGGTTCCTGTGACAGTACGACAGCTTTTTCTGGTGGCGACGTTGGGATCAGCGGCGCTGTTGCTTGGCGCTTTCGGCTTTCAGTACATCGGCCACATGCCGCCGTGCAAAATGTGTATCTGGCAGCGCTGGCCGCATGGCATCGTCATTGCAATAGGCGTGTTGGCGTGGCTGACCAACAGCCGTATGCTGGCGGCGCTTGCCGGACTGATCGTATTGTTTGGCGCGGGCATCGCGTTTTATCACGCAGGGGTTGAACAACACTGGTGGCAAGGCCCCACCACCTGCACATCACAAGGCATTTCAGGATTATCGCGCGACGAACTTATGCAGCAAATCCTGACCGCACCACTGGTCCGTTGCGATGAAATCCCGTGGAGCCTTTTTGGTCTGTCGATGGCTGCGTGGAACGGGCTGTTGTCGCTGGTGCTGGTGGCACTCTGGCTGGGTGGCGCCGGGGTGCGCCCAAGACAAAACTAGCCAAACATATCGTGGCACAGTTCGAGCGCGTCAATAAGTGCGTCAACCTCACCCACGGTATTGTAAAGCCCGAATGACGCGCGGCAGGTGGCGGTTACCCCCAAATGCGCCATAAGCGGCTGCGCACAATGATGCCCCGCCCGCACGGCGATGCCGCGTTGATCAACCACAGTTGAAATGTCGTGCGGATGCGCCGCCCCGTCGAGCGTAAAAGAAAATATTGCGCCTTTGCTAGCGGAATTACCCTGAATATTCAGCCAGTTCAGACCCGACAATCGCTGTTGCGCATAGTCGCGCAACTGCTGCTCGTGAGCGGCGATATTGTCCATCCCCAAACCCATCATATAGTCTATTGCCGCGCCAAGCCCGATCATTTGCACGATCCCTGGCGTGCCTGCCTCGAATTTGTGAGGCGGCACATTATAGGTCACGGCGTCGCGACTGACGTCGGCGATCATGTCACCACCCCCCATAAAGGGGCGCATTTCGCCCATACGTTCGCGTCGCACGTACATGGCCCCCGACGCAGAGGGGCCGTATAATTTATGTCCGGTTATAGCGTAAAAATCGCACCCGAGATCCTGCACGTCGACTGGTCCGTGCACCGCAGCCTGCGACCCGTCCACCAACACGGGCACGCCCGCCTTATGCGCCCCCGCACAGATAGATTTGATGTCCACCTGTGTGCCCAGAACGTTGGACATTTGCGTCACCGCAATCAGTTTGGTTTTTGGCGTGACCGCGTCCAAAATCCGCTGGGGATCCAGATCGCCGTTCACATCGGTCTCGACCCATTTCAGCACAACGCCCTGACGTTCGCGCAAAAAGTGCCACGGCACGATATTGGCGTGATGCTCCATGACCGACAGGATGATTTCGTCACCTGTGTCCATCCTTGGTGCCGCCCATCCGTAGGAGATCAGATTGATCCCTTCGGTGGTGCCGGCATTGAACAGGATTTCATCGGGGTGCGCGGCGTTCAGAAACGATTGGATGACGCCGCGAACGGATTCGTATTTATCGGTCGCAAGATTGGACAAAAAATGCAGACCGCGATGCACGTTGGCGTACTCCTGTGCATAGCCGCGGTTGACCGCTTCGATCACAACCTGTGGTTTTTGCGCCGAGGCACCATTGTCAAGATAGACCAACGGTTTACCGTTCACCTCGCGCGACAGAATAGGAAAATCCCGCCGGATTTTGTCAACATCGTACATATCAACCGCCCTCGATGATCAACCCAACAAATCCCAGAAAAAACACGATAGCAAACCCGATGGCCACAGTGAATGCGACAACTCCGGCAAACACCAGCCTAAGCGAGGCAAACCCGTGAAGCGTGGCAACAAAATTGATGAAAATCCACATAAATAGTATCAGATTTGCCAATGTCACCAACCCCGATAAACCGGGTGCGATCAACAGGATCGGCCATTGCGCCACCTGTACCACCAGCATGATGAACTGCATCCAGACAAACAGCAGCAGCGTCTCATCCAGACTGCCGTGACCGCCCATGATGCGCCCAAAATAATAGATAGCTGCGACGCTGGCCACCAACACCAGCAGTTGCAGCACCGCCAGCCAAACTGGTTGGGCCAACAGCACCGCAATTATTCTGTCGGTTTGCACAGGTAAAATGAAAGTCGTGAGCACCGCCGCGATGGCGCCCAGCACGGTAACGAGTACAGCCATCTCACCCAAAGCTCTGCGTCGGGGCGCAAAACTCAGAATGGTGCTGGCACCCTCGCGGGGGTTGACCACGCTGTCCCGCACAAGCGTCATTAGATCAAAAAGCATAGACTCCCGATTCCACAGATCATGTGTTCGCCCAAAATTGCCCCTGGCCGCGACCGTTCCCCCAATGTTGGCGGGGTGCGTCATCCATGTCCGTGTGACGGTGGACCCTAGATCATGCCTCTGGCACGAAAGTACATGCCACCCAGCAGCGCCGCAAGGGCTGCGAAAGACAGCGCCAGAAATAGTGGCCCGGTCGAACGAAAACCATGAACTTTTCCGACGCCCGCCGCTATGAACCAAATAAAGGGCAAAAACCCCATCCAATAAGGTGGCAGGTTGATCCAGCTGGCGCCAAAAATGGGAAAATGAACCGTCAGATATGCAAACAATACCGACATCATCGCGGCAAACATCCCGATCGGTGCCGCCACCAGCGCCGCCCAGAACACCGCGATGCGCGTGTTGCGCCATGTCCCGCGACCGCCAAAAAGCCTGCACACAGCGCCAAGTGTCATGGCGAATAGATAAAATGCCGCCGTACGCCCCACCAGTGCAACTATCAGCAACAGACCGATTTCAGACGAAAACAAATGCAACCCGCTGGCATCGGGCACGATGATCGCCTTCAGGGTCCACGAAAAAAAGAACGCCAGATCGGAGGCGATCAACAGCGACAGCAGGTATCCCTCGGACGGTTTTTCAACCACCAGACTCCGGGTCACCGACTTGATATTGTACCACGACAGCAATATCCGGTGTGTGAGCGTGTCACGTCCGATAAACCGCCGCTTGTTGCGGTGGGTCCGTCTTCGCGGTGCACTGACCTGAAGCGGATTATATTCAACTGAGTGCACCATAGATCCCTGACTCCGATGTGCCCCACACCTGACTGCGCGCAAGATCACCGTAGAAATCGGGTCAATTTATGACGATTTTTGGTAAAATATGGGACGATATCGGTGCTCAGGCGAATGCCAGAATTAGCGCGTTTCAAATTCGAATGCGTACATGCGCATCAGCCAGATCGTCAGAAAAATAACACCACTTACGGGCGGCAAAAAGGCCGATACCCCCACCGCTGGACTATTGTCGGCCACAAGCCGGACCAGCAGGACGATGGGTTGCATGACCAAAAGCGCCCAAAACAGCGCCAGTCGGGCAGAATGCCAACTTCCCCGTCCGCCAAAAAGATGCGCGCAAATACGCGCGAGTGCGGCAATCCCATAAAGAAACAGCGGGCCAAACAAAAGATAAGCCACCAAAAACGCGCCGAGAAATCCCTGAATACTGGTCTCGCCGGAGTCCAGGTCGCTGTACCGCGAGGTCAGGTTGGGCAATGCAATAAAAAAGGCCAGTAAAGACGCAAGTCCGACCATCGCCAGCAGACCTGGTTCTGAAACGCCACGCGCCAACTGCTTGCGGGCAACCGCGCGCGGCGCATAGAAAGTCAGGTAAAAATCCTGCAGGAATGTTCTCACTGCGCGTGCCGTTGCAGCCATTCCTCCATGCGTTTGCTTATGTCATCAGCCAGTTCGGCAGACTCTATTTCAGCAATCGCTTCGGCCAGAAACGACAGCACCAACATATCTTGTGCAGTCTGGTGCGCGATACCACGCGACGTCAGGTAAAACATCGCGTCAGCATCGACAGCGCCACATGTTGATCCGTGCGAACACGCCACGTCGTCAGCGTAAATCTCCAGTTCCGGCTTGGCCAGAAACTGACTGTCGTCGTCCAGTAACAAAGCCTGCGAAATCTGATAGCCGTCGGTTTTCTGCGCGTCGGGTTTGACCAGAATTTTGCCCTGAAAAGCACCCGTTGCCCCGTTGCGCAGCACTTTTTTGAACACCTGACGGCTTTCGCAGTTGACCGCGTCGTGGGTCAGGAACACCGTATCGTCGTGGTGAAACGCACCGTCCCCAACGCAGGCACCCGACACTGTGGCATGTGCGTCGTCACCCAATATGTCGACCACGCATTCGTTGCGCGTTAGCGCACCATTGGCGGTCAGCGTGAACGATTTGAACGTGCTTTCGCGACCAAGACGGGCGAAAATATGCGTCACTGCGTGTCGTTCGTGATCGCGCCCCTGCGTGCGCACGTGGTGAAAAGTCGCCCCGTCAGCGACGTCAACTTCAAGCACAGAATTCAGACGCGCCCCGGCCGGACCGTTTTCCAGAAGTGTAAGTTCGGCACCGGCTTCCAGTTTGACCAGATGATGCACCACCACATCGGCGTCTACAGCTGTGCGGACAAATTGCATACACACCGGACGCGGGGCATGGCCGGTCACACGGATCACCACACCTTGCGTGGCTGTCGCCGTATTCAAACCAGCCAAAGGGCGCGGTACGGGATCCTGCCCCTGGGCTTCCAGCACACCGTAAAGACCTTTTGCCCAGTGAATATCCGTGGTGGTCGCGGACTCCAGCGTCTCGATCTCGATGGCGTCCATGGCCAGCGGGTCAGACACATCGCTGTCCAGCACACCGTCGACAAACACCAACCGCAATCGATCTACATCACAAAACACCGGCTTTTCTGCGGCGTCAAATACGGCGGCCGGTTTGGCCTGCGCATCGACCAACGCGTCGGGACGGGTGAATTTCCAGTACTCGTCGCGCCGGTTGGGTAAGCCCTGTGCACGCAACGTTGCCAGCGCCTTTGCCCGCGCTTCATTGGCCCATTTGGCTCCCGTTGGCGGAGTTAGCGCGGAAAGACGCGCCTGCGCGGCCTGAATTTGTGGGGCCGCCATCTAAGCCACCTCGGCCAGAAGATCGGCGTAGCCGTTGTTTTCAACCTCGAGCGCCAGCTCGGGACCGCCTGATTTGATGATCCGCCCGTCGGCCATGATATGCACCACGTCGGGTTTGATGTGGTCAAGCAACCGCTGGTAATGGGTGATCACCAGAAACGAACGCTGACCGTCGCGCAGCGCGTTCACACCTTCGGCCACCAGTTTCATGGCATCCACGTCCAGACCGGAATCGGTTTCGTCAAGAACGCACATTTTGGGTTCCAACATCGCCATTTGTAAAATTTCGTTGCGCTTTTTTTCGCCGCCCGAGAACCCCACGTTAACCGGTCGCTTGAGCATGTCCGCGTCGATTTTCAACGATTTGGCCTTTTCGCGCACTTCTTTCAGAAAATCTGCCGCAGACAACTCTTCTTCACCGCGTGCCTTGCGCTGTGAATTCACAGCGGTGCGCAAAAACGTCATGTTGCCGACACCCGGGATTTCAACCGGGTACTGAAAGGCCAGAAACAGGCCGGCAGCGGCCCGGTCCTCGGGTTCCATATCAAGCAAATCAGTATCGCCAAGGCTGGCGTCTCCCTCGGTGACCACATAGCCACCCTTGCCCGACAACACGTAAGACAAAGTCGACTTACCCGAGCCGTTGGGCCCCATGATTGCGTGCACTTCGCCGGTGCCGACCTTTAGATCTACACCTTTGAGGATCTGCTTGTCCTCGTCTTCGAGTTTGACGTTCAGGTTTGATATTTTCAGCATGTATCCGTCCGTTCCATTGGTTGTTCCAGTATCGCCGTTGTGCGGCGCTGTTTCAGATGTTCAATTCTTTGATTTGGCGCTGCGTGTGTGCTTCTGCACGGGCGCGCGCTGCAATCATGCGCGCCACTTGTGCCGCCCTGATCTTGCCCGCCAGTCGGCGCGTCACCAGAACCCCGATAATCAGCCCGGTGCTCAACGCTATCATTGTCGCGCCAAATCCGGTCAGCCGCGGGATAAAACCGGGCAGAAAAATTACGATCAGTAACGCCGGTACAAACCCGGCCAGAAAACCGATCCGGCTGGGGTCCAGATGGCTGGGGTTGTTGATCTGGGTCATCAGACCCTCTTCCATGGCGTTACCGGACATTGTCGTTTCCATTCTTTGGGCCAAAATATTTTTGCACCAGCGCAAAAACCACCGTGGCCAATGCCCCCATGGCGACCGAAAACACCAGATTTGGCAACCACGACCCGCCCATCCCGGTGGCGAAACCAACGAAAAACAACGCCCCGGCCATGACCAGCCCGTAAATAATAGGTGCAGGGGGTTTATTCATGGCGTCTTACCCCACCGAACCTTCAAGGCTAATCGCCACCAGCGCCTGAGCTTCCATGGCGAATTCCATCGGCAGGGCTTGTAGGACCTCTTTGCAAAACCCGTTGACCACCAGTGCTACGGCCTCCTCTTCGTCCATGCCGCGCTGGCGGCAGTAAAACAGCTGGTCGTCGTCCACCTTGGATG
>CAZPQL010000018.1:0-46356 GCA_964588725.1 uncultured Rhodobacterales bacterium | reverse complement strand
CCACCAGTTCCAGCATCCGCGCCATGCCCAGACCCGCATTCTTGCGCATCGGCATCGGTGTGGACCCGGTGTGGCTTTCTTTGCCCGTCACCGTCACCTGCGTCCAAGACAAACCCTGTCCGTGGGTCACAACCCCGATCAGCTTGTCCTCGGCCTCCAGTATCGGCCCCTGTTCAATATGCAGCTCAAAGAACGCGTGCATCTTGCGCGCGCCAACCTCTTCTTCCCCGCGCCAGCCGATCCGCGCCAGTTCGTCGCCAAATTTCTTGCCCTCCGCATCTTCCAGTGCATAGGCAAATTCCTGCGTGTGCTGGCCGCCAAAAACCCCGGACGCGAGCATCGGCGGCGCATACCGCGTGCCCTCCTCGTTCGTCCAGTTGGTCACAACGATGGGGTGCTTGGTCTTTACACCAAGATCATTCAGGGAGCGAATGATCTCAAGGCCCCCAAGCACCCCAAGCACGCCGTCGTATTTCCCCCCAGTTGGCTGCGTATCGAGGTGACTGCCGACATAGACAGGCAACGCATCCGGGTCCGTACCTTCACGGCGTGCAAACATATTTCCCATTTGATCAAGACCCATGGTCAGGCCCGCAGCCTCGCACCAGTCCTTGAACAGGTGACGGCCCACGCCGTCTTCGTCGGTCAGCGTCTGGCGGTTATTACCGCCCGCCACGCCCGGCCCGATTTTGGCCATTTCCATGATGCTGTCCCACAGTCGGTCGCTATTGATTTTCATATTGTCGCTGGGTGCAGCCATGGTGTTTCCCCCTCATTTGTTTTCGATCACACCTCTTGCGTTGCGGCGCGATCTGACCATATGGTCAACTTACTGGACCATGCCCTGACCAGTTGGTCAAGAAAATTCCAATGGGAAATTTCGTGAATATCGACGTCAAAACCAGCCGTAAAAAGGAAATCCGCGCAGAGCGCGAAAAACTGATTCTGGACGCGGCGGAAAAAGTTTTCGCAGAGGCCGGTTTCGGCGGTGCGACTATGCAGCTGATCGCCGATGTGGCCGGTCTGCCAAAGGCCAACCTGCATTACTATTTTGCCACCAAGGAAGACCTTTACCGGCAAGTCGTCCAAAAGATTTTCCAGATATGGCTGCGCGCGGCAGACGTTTTTGACAGCGCGATCGGCCCCGCCGAAGGCATCGGTGCCTATATCGACGCCAAAATGGAAATCAGCCGTCAGCATCCTGCCGGCTCCAAAGTCTGGGCCAACGAAGTCATGCACGGCGCGCCGGTGATTCAGGACTATTTGGAAACCACGTTGGCGCAATGGACTGATGGGCGCATCAAAGTGATCCAGCGCTGGATCGACGAGGGCCGGATGAGCAACATCAGTCCGCGCCACCTGTTATACATGCTTTGGGCCACGACGCAGCACTATGCCGATTTCGGGCATCAGGTCACGGTGCTGAACAACGGACCCATGGATGACGCAGCGTGGGATGAGGCAAAAGCATCGGTCAAAACCATCATTCTGGCGGGCATTGGGCTGACAGCGTCGGCCTGATCGACGGGCGCGCCGTGAAATTGATTGGCAGCACGCCATTGGCCGTACCAGCGCGGCATATAGACCATCATCAGATAATTCACCCCGTTTACACCGAAATTAACTTGCTAATCAGAGCTTTTGATATAGCTGTCTGACCACAACAAGAACCAAACCGAGCAGTTGAATGAACGCCCCAAGCAAATTCGCGCCTGTGCCGACAGGGCGCACCCCCCAGGATTGGGTCCGGGAATTGGCTGCATACCGTGATCCAAGCACCTCGCGCAGCTTTCTTGAACTTGGTATTACAGCGGGCGCTTTCATGGTTCTGGGCATCGCGGCCTGGTGGGCGATGACCATCAGCCTGTGGCTGACGCTGGCGCTGTCCGTGCTTAACGGCATTTTCCTTGTGCGTCTGTTCATCATCCAACACGACTGCGGCCACCGCGCCTTTTTCAAAAGCAGGACAATGGGCGACTGGGTCGGGCGCGTCATTGGCACGTTGACGCTCACGCCTTATGATGTCTGGCGGCAGACTCATGCGCTGCACCACGCGCATTCCGGCAACCTTGACCGCCGCGGCATCGGCGATATTCACACGCTTACAGTTGCGGAATACGGTGCGTCGTCCGGCTGGGACCGCCTGGTTTACCGTCTTTACCGCAATCCGCTGGTTTTGTTCGGACTTGGCCCGATATATCTGTTCTATTTCCAGAACCGCGTGCCGCTTGGGCTGATGAACATCGGCAAATACTGGATCAGCGCCATGGCGACCAATGTCGCCACAGCCGTGGGCATTGGTGCAATTGTCTGGTTCGGCGGGTTGGCTCCGCTTGTGCTGATATTTGTTCCCACCACCTACGTCGGCGCCGCGATCGGTCTGTGGCTGTTTTACGTACAACACCAGTTCGAACCGGCTCATTGGGACCGCGAACAGGACTGGAAACTGCACGACGCAGCCTATAACGGCTCGTCGCATTACGCGCTGCCAAAACCTGTTCAATGGCTGACCGCCAATATCGGCATCCACCACGTGCATCATTTGTATTCGCGTATCCCGTTTTACCGGCTGACCGAAGTCCTGCGTGACCATCCGGTTCTTGAACAATCACAACGCCTGACGTTTCTGGAAAGTCTGGCGTGTATTAAACTGCAACTGTGGGACGAAAGAAGCCGCCAACTGCTGTCGCGGGCGCAGGCGCGAAAAATTTACGGCGCCATTTAGGTTCCACTGAAGTGTCCGCCTTATCGCATTTCCTGTAACACGCGACGATTGCCTTGCTGTCTGCGAGCCCACTAAACTGCAAATTTCTTGTGTGCGCGGTGCAACCGTGCTTATCTGATTTGACCAATCGGTATAAGTTTAGCCCAAAAGGGAAACGCCCATGGCACGCGCCGCAGCATCCAAATCCCAGACCCGAATCCAACGAGAAAAAACCGAAATTATTCTTGACGCGGCGCTACAGGTGTTTTCGGACAACGGCTTTCGCGGTTCAACCATCGACCAGATAGCGGCACAGGCGGGTTTGTCCAAACCCAACCTGCTTTATTATTTCGACAGCAAAGAAGCGATCCACTCATTTTTGATGGAGCGTCTGCTCGACACGTGGCTCGCGCCTCTTGAGGATCTCGACGAAGACGGCGACCCGTTCGAGGAGATCACCAGCTACGTCATGCGCAAACTGGACATGTCACGCGATTACCCGCGTGAAAGCCGTCTGTTTGCCAACGAAATTATTCAGGGCGGTCCGCGCATCATGAGCCAGATCAAAGGACGTTTGAAAAAACTGGTCGACCAGAAGTCCACCGTCATTCGCCATTGGGCCGCCGACGGTATGATTAACGAGGTCGATCCCCATCATCTTATCTTTTCCATCTGGGCTACGACGCAGCACTACGCGGATTTCGATGTGCAGGTGCGTGCCATCCTTGGCCGCGCTCAAAAAACCAAATTTGAAGACGCCAAAATATATCTGTGCGAAATGTTCACGCGACTGCTTCGTCCTTGAGCAGGATCAACAACGCCACCACGGCACCAACCACGCCCAGGCCGACCAGTGGGACCGGCCAGCCACCGCCCAGCCCCACCTGCCACACAATGACCCACGCCGGAGTCAGATAGGTATAAGCCATCGCCTTGGCCGAAGGCAGCCGCAGCGTAGCGTATTGCAACAGCACAAACGTCGCGGCCGAGGCAAATACCGCCAGATAGATCAAAGTGACCCAAACAATCCCCGGCAGCGCCCGCCAATTGGTGTCAACAATGTCGCCCGCGCCAAACACCAACAACACAGCAAAACCCGCAACCATCATACCAAACGTAAAAACGATTGGGTTTTCGCCGCGATTAAGCCTGGCCACCAAAGGCGTATACAGGGCATGGAAAACGCAACCAACAAAGTAGATCGCTTCGCCGCGCCCGACATCAAAAGCCAAAATTGCTGCGACATCTGCGCGAAAAATGACCCACAGCGCGCCCAGCGCTGCAATGGTCAGCGCCGTCGCCATGCGCCGGGTTGTCACCTGCCGCAGCAACACATAACCAAAACCCGCCGACATCAGAGGTATCAGCGTGAACACCGCCGCCGCCGAAACCGCGTCCGCCGATTTCAGCCCCTCGAACATCAACACGAAATAACCGGCGAACAATCCGCCAAGCACCACGTACCGCCAAGGCGCAACAAAATCACGACGTCTGAACCCCGGCCCGACCGCCACAACAGTACCGATAATGACGCCCGCGATCAAAAACCGCGCCGCCATCAAAGCAACCGGCGCAATTTCATTGGCCATGATTGCGCCCAGCGCAAACGATCCTGCCACCAGTGCCGAAAACAACAGCATCGCCAGATGCCCCCGCGCCGCTTCAGACATCGACTTCAACGCGATTCATTTTTGTAAAAATACTCTCGGGCGAGGTGAATTGCTGGCTGGCAGCCCGCGCCGCGCCAATCTGGACTGAACAGCGCTGAGCGAAATTATTCCGCAGCGCGGGCGGCAGGATTATTTGGATGCGTCGTCCAGTTGGCATAGTCTTTTTCTACGGTTTTTCCGGTACGTTTATCAACCGCCCCCGGGGCCAAAGGTTCCATAGAAATGCAGCCTTCCACCGGACAGACCAGCACACACAGATTGCACGCCACGCACTCGGCGTCGTTCACTTCAAAGCCGCGCGCGCCGTTTATGGTTTCGAAAATCGCCTGATGAGAGGTATCTTCACACGCGGCAAAACAGCGGCCGCACTTGATGCAACTGTCCTGATCAATCTTGGCTTTGGCGACATAGTTCAAATTCAAATCCTGCCAGTCGCGGGCCTTGGGCACTGCGCGCCCAACCACCGAAGCAACACTGGCGTGTTCCCGCGCGTCCATCCACTCTGACAAGCCCGAAATCATCTCTTTGACCATGTTAAACCCATAGGTCATTGCGGCAGTACAGACCTGTACATTGCCCGCGCCCAGCGCCAGAAATTCAGCCGCATCGCGCCAGTTTGTGACCCCACCGATCCCCGAAATCGGCAGGGCCGCCGTATCAGGATTGCGGGCAATTTCGGCGACCATGTTCAGCGCAATCGGCTTGACCGCAGGTCCGCAGTACCCGCCGTGCGCCCCGGCGCCATCAATGGTTGGTTCGGGCGCAAAAATATCCAAGTCGACCGAAGTAATCGAATTTATTGTATTGATCAGAGACACAGCATCGGCCCCGCCTTTCATTGCCGCCGCTGCGGGCAGGCGAATATCGGTAATATTGGGCGTCAGTTTTACGATCACCGGCAGACGCGAGTACTGTTTGCACCAGCGTGTCACCATTTCGATATACTCGGGCACCTGACCAACCGCACTGCCCATACCGCGTTCCGCCATGCCGTGCGGGCAGCCGAAATTCAGTTCAACACCATCCGCGCCGGTTTCTTCCACCAACGGCAGAATGGCCTTCCAAGGTGCCTCTTCGCAGGGCACCATCAGACTGACCACGACCGCCCGGTCGGGGTAATCACGTTTGACCGCTTTGATTTCCCGCAGGTTTACTTCAAGCGGGCGGTCGGTAATCAGCTCGATATTGTTAAGCCCCAAAAGCCGCCGGTCGGCGCCCCAGATTGCGCCGTAGCGCGGCCCGTTCACATTGACAATCGGCGGCCCGGATTCGCCAAGCGTTTTCCAGACCACACCTCCCCAACCGGCCTCAAACGCCCGGCGGACGTTGTATTCTTTATCCGTCGGCGGCGCGCTGGCCAGCCAGAACGGATTGGGGGATTTGATGCCCACAAATTCACTTGAAAGATCAGCCATTTAACAGTCCTCCGCTATGCCGACAAAGCCGCATGAATGTCTTCAGCGGCGTCGCGTCCTTCGGCGACCGCCGTCACCGTCAGATCGTCACCGCCGGACGCGCAATCGCCGCCGGCCCAGACGCCGGTTACGCTTGTCTGACCTGCGCCTGAAACAACAATTTTCCCGCGCTCCACGATCATGCCGTCGGGTGCGCCGTTCAGGGTTTGGCCAATCGCCAGTAAAACCTGATCTGCCGCAATTTGGATGACTTCATCGGTTTCCACCAATTTACCACTTTTCGTCGCGGTTCGCGCCAGGGTGATCGCCCCGTCATCCACGGATTTCGGCGCCGCATTATACAAGATGCGCACGCCCTTTGACGTCGCCAGATCCTGTTCAAAGATAGACGCCCCCATGGCCGCCTTGTCGCGCCGGTAGGCTATCGTCACGTTTTCGGCCCCCAACAGTTTGCTTTGCACCGCTGCGTCTACTGCCGTCATACCGCCACCGATCACCACCACTTCGCGCCCAACTGCAAGCCCTGTCATATCGTCAGCCTGCCGGAGCGAAGAAATCATATCAACTGCATCACCGACGTCAGACCAGCCGGAACCGTCACCGGTCAAAGCATTCACGCCACCCAGCCCGATGCCCAGAAAAACCGCGTCAAACCCATCGCGCAAATCGGCCAGCGAAATTGCGTCACCCAGCCGTTTACCGTTCTCAACCGTTATGCCGCCAATGCCCAAAAGCCAATCAACCTCGTCTTGGGCGAATCCACCCACAGTTTTGTAGGCGGCAATACCGTATTCGTTCAGGCCACCGGGTTTGGGGTGTTCGTCATAGACGGTCACGGAGTGCCCGTTCATCGCCAACCGATGTGCACAGGCCAGTCCGGCTGGACCGGACCCTACGACCGCAACCTTTTTGCCGGTATCGTCCTGACGCGAAAATGGATGGGCGCGGCCCATCATCCCGTCGGTGGCGTAGCGCTGCAATTGCCCAATCAGCACCGGCTTGCCCTCGGCCACTTCGCGCACGCAGACCTCTTCGCACAGCGTTTCCGTCGGACACACCCGCGCGCACATACCGCCAAGAATATTTTGCGAAAATATCGTCCGCGCCGCCGCATCGGCTGTGCCTGTGGCGATCTGGCGGATAAACAAAGGGATATCGATGCTGGTCGGGCAGGCGTCCATACAGGGTGCGTCGTAACAGAAATAACAGCGATCGGCGGCCACCAAAGCCTCGTGTGTGTTCAGTGGCGGATGCAGGTCGCTAAAATTGTCGGCGATAGCGGCAGCCGACAGTCGCCCGGCCACAATTCCAGCGCGTGAACTGCTGACAGTCATGGAACTTTCCTTCTGCAATCTGGCACCATCCTAGCAGGATAAATTTTTTTATCAATTGGTAAATTAACTGTAGGATGTTTATTCCGATCCGGTTTCAGTTTACCGATCACCCATGAGCATTATCCTGTTGATCCTTGGCACCGATGCGCACCCCGATTCAGACGGTGAGTATAACCGCGCCCTTTACACAACTGCCCAAGCAACGCTTTCTCCAAACCACAATATTCTGTGCACCGACGTGCAAAACGATTGGTCTGCCGGGGATGAGGCCGACAAGTTCATGGCCGCCGACGCTGTGATATTCCAGTTTCCGGTGTTCTGGTACATGCCCCCGGCCCGACTGAAAGCCTATCTGGATACGATATACGCGCGCGGCGTGTTCTTTGGCAAAGTCAAACGGGACGGCACCGCGGGTTTGATGACCGGCCACTACATGCTGTCAGCCACATGGAACGCGCCCGCCGCGCATTTTGGCACCAGACAGACCTTTTTCAATGGCAGCACCGTCGACGACGCGCTGATCTCCATGCGCAAAACGCAGGAATTCATCGGGCTGAAACCCCTGCCGCATTTCCATTGCCACGAAGTGATTTCCAGCCCCGACATCAAGCGTGATCAAGCGCGCTACAGGGCGCATTTGGATCGGGTTTTTGGTTGACGCGGACGGTTCACGTATGGATGCTTGCCACTTTTTCCTTCAAAAACCCCAAGAACGCCTGCACTTTGGCGGTGCGGTGCAAGTCCACGTGGGTCACCAACCACAGCACACTGCTCCATTCGTCGCGCGCAGGCATCATCTGAACCAAATCGGGGTCGTTCAAACCGGACCACAGCGACAGAAATCCGACGCCGGCACCCGCTCTGATCGCGTCCTCGACGCTGCGCATTTGTTGGGCTTCAAAGGCTATGGCGTTTGCGGGCACGTGGGCACGTACCCAGTCCAGAAACGGCGGGCCGCCTTTGCGGTCGCGATTGGAGCCAAGCGCAAAGCGGTGACGCGCAGCGTCTTTGTCGCTGTCCATCGTGCCATGCCGTTTCACATAGTCTTTGTGGGCAAACGGTGCCATTGAAAACCCCATCAAATGTTGCACCACATTATCTGGATCGGTCGGCCTGACTCCGGCGCGGAGCGCGACATGTGCTTCGCCGTATTCCAGTCGCAAGGGTTTGTCGTCACCCACAAGCGTAATATTTACATCCGGATATGCACACTGAAATTCCACAAAAATTGGCATAAACAGGGGTGACAGACCGCTCAGCATGGTAACAATCAGTTCGCCGCTGATCTCGTCGCATTGCCCGCGCACACGACCGGCCAACTGATTGAATTGGTCTTCGGTCGCTGAGGCCACCACCAGCAGATCGTGCCCGGCTTTGGTAGGCGTATATCCGCGTGCGTGGCGGTGAAACAACTTGCTTCCAAGCCGTGCCTCCAGCGCATCGATGTGCCTGATCAGGGTAGCGTGGTGCACGCCCAAATGGGCTGCGGCGGCGCTCAACGTGCCCAGCCGCGCAACGTGGTAAGCCATGCGCACGTGATCCCAGTTTTGCATCATGCTGTTTTGTGCGCTCCTGCACATATCTTGTGCAATGTGGATGGTTGTGTTCACATTAGAAAGATCTCAGATAAACGCAAGACGAAATGACAATTCAAGGATCTAAAATCATGTCCAATCGAAATCTGAACATCCTCAAAATCGACAGCTCCAGCCGCCACCAAGGTTCGGTGTCACGCCAGCTTTCCAGCGAAGTGGTCGAAAAACTGACCGCAGATAACCCCGCCGCATCGGTGGTCGAGCGCGACGTAACCCGGGGGCTGGCCCCTGTCGGCGAGGATTGGATCGGTTCCAATTTCACCCCCGCCGATGACCGAACCCAAGCCCAGAAAGAGGTCTTGGGACTGTCCGATGAGTTGGTCGCCGAACTTCGCGTCGCCGACGTCCTGGTCATTGGTGCGCCGATCTATAATTTTGGTGTTCCTGCCGCCCTAAAGGAATGGATCGATCTGATTGCGCGCGCGGGTGAAACATTCAGCTACGGCGAAACCGGCCCGGTTGGTCTGCTGAAAGGCAAACGCGCCATCGTGACCGTGGCTTCGGGGGGTGTGCCTGTCGGTTCTCCTATGGATCATGCAACCACTTATCTGACCCAGTTTCTGGGATTTATCGGAATTACAGACGTGACCTATATTTCCGCAACCGGTCTGGCGATGGACGCGGAAACGCCGGTCCTTGCCGCCCGCGATCAAATAAGCCACCTTGAAACCAAAGCCGCCGCATAACCGCCCCAACAGGAGTACGAAACATGTCTGACAATGTGAAGAAATACGGTCTCTGGATACTCAAGGCGCTCTCCGCTGTGGCGTTTCTTAGCGCCGGATTTTTCAAGCTGACCGGTGCCGAGCAGATGGTGCAGACCTTTGACGCCGTCGGTGTTGGCCAATGGTTTCGCTATGTGACCGGCGTGATCGAGATTTCGGGGGCCGTTCTGTTGTTCGTGCCCGGGTTTCAGGCCTACGGCGCGTCATTGCTGGCCGCCACAATGGTCGGCGCCGTCATTGCGCATACTGCAATCCTTGGCGTCGCGACTATGCCTCCGGCTGTCGTACTTTTGGTCATCACGACGACCATCGCGTGGGGGCACCGCCGACAGCTGCCCGGAGTCCGATAACACGCTTCTGTATAAACTGACCGCCCTTCTGCTGTTTTGCAGTGGGGCGAAAACGACGCCGCCCTTGACTTGTTAGGTCCGGCCCTCTAGGCACCCCGAAAATCACGGAAGTTCCAAGCTTCCGGTCCTTTACAAACCAAAGGATCGCCACCAGTCAGCGCGTTGCGCCCACTGGTGCGTTTGTCGTTTGGTTCATCACTCCCCATATTGGGGCAAAGCGGGCGCAGAAGGAGAGCCGGACTTATGTTTGAAAATTTATCAGACCGTCTGTCCGGCGTTTTTGGCAAGCTCACGCGTCAAGGTGCGCTTTCGAACGATGACGTCGCCACAGCGTTGCGCGAAGTGCGCGTCGCCTTGCTCGAGGCCGATGTGTCCTTGCCGGTCGCGCGTGATTTCGTGCGGGCCGTTCAGGAAAAAGCCACCGGTCAGTCCGTCACAAAATCGGTCACGCCCGGGCAACAGGTCGTTAAGATTGTCCACGACGAGCTCGTGCATTTTCTCGCAGGTGATGACGCAAACGCCGGCGCGCTAAAAATCGACAACGCGCCCGCTCCTATTCTGATGGTTGGTTTGCAGGGATCGGGCAAAACCACCACCACCGCCAAACTGGCCAGCCGTTTGACCGACAAGTCCGGCAAACGCGTCCTGATGGCCAGCCTCGACGTCAACCGCCCGGCCGCCATGGAACAATTGGCTGTTTTGGGTCGCCAGATCAGCGTCGACACACTGCCCATCGTCAAAGGTGAAAACCCGGTCCAGATTGCCAGACGCGCAAAGCAACAGGCGACATTGGGCGGCTATGACGTCTATGTGCTCGATACGGCCGGACGTCTGCATATCGACGACGTGTTGATGGGTGAGGTCGAGCAGATCCGCGATATCACCAAACCACGCGAAACCCTTTTGGTGGTGGACGGCCTGACCGGTCAGGACGCAGTCAACGTCGCCCAGCAATTTGACGAACAGATCGGCGTTTCCGGCGTGGTTCTCACGCGTATGGACGGCGACGGGCGCGGCGGCGCCGCCCTTTCCATGCGCGCCGTAACCGGCAAGCCGATCAAATTCGTTGGCCTCGGCGAGAAAATGGATGCGCTGGAAGAATTCCACCCTGATCGCATCGCCGGTCGTATCCTTGGTATGGGCGACATCGTCAGCCTCGTCGAAAAAGCCCAGGAAACCATCGAGGCCGAAGCGGCCGAACGCATGATGAAACGCATGCAAAAGGGTCGCTTTAACATGAACGACCTGCGCAGCCAGCTTGAACAGACGCTCAAAATGGGCGGCATGGAAGGCGTCATGAGCATGATGCCCGGCCTGGGCAAAATGAAGGGCCAGATGGAAAAGGCCGGCATGGATGATACCGTCCTGAAACGCCAAATCGCGCTGATCCAGTCGATGACGAAATCCGAACGCGCCAATCCGAAAATCATGCAGGCCAGCCGCAAAAAGCGCGTGGCGCGCGGCGCGGGATTAGAGGTGTCCGAACTGAATAAACTGCTGAAAATGCAACGCCAGATGGGCGATATGATGAAAAAGATGGGCAAGGGCGGCATGCTCAAACAGGCCATGAAAGGGATGTTCGGCGGCAAGGGCGGGATGCCCGATATGAATGACCCTGCCGCCATCGACGCCGCTGCCAAAGCCATGGATGCAAAACTGCCCAAAAACTTGTCTGGTGGCCTTCCCGGTCTGGGCGGTCACAGCCAACTGCCCCCCGGCCTGTCCGGCTTTGGAAAAAAGAAATGACCGCCCCTTCATCTTTGCCAAAATATTCGCGTCACAGGCGTCCCCACGCATCGCTCGGCTTTTTGCGGCCAAGTCAAAGTGCTGCGCGATCTGGCACAATCGTGCGCCAGCGCGAACGGACGGTCCAATGACGACGATCACTATCCCCGCCCTCACAACTGAACGCCTGACTTTGCGCGCGCCGCAAATATCGGACTTTGACGCCTACGCGGCATTTCGCGGGTCCGAACGCGCCCGCCATCTTGGCGGTCCCTATTCGCGCACCCGTGCGTTTGAACAGCTTGGTGAAATCATCGGCCACTGGCACCTGCGCGGATTTGGCCGTTGGATGGTCGCCGACCGCCGCACCGATCAGCCGCTTGGCATTGTCGGGCTATTTTACCCCGACGACTGGCCCGAGCCGGAAATCGCCTGGTCCGTCTTCGCCGCGGGCGAGGGACGCGGTATCGCCGCCGAGGCTGCAGTAGCGTCGCGCGCCTATGCTTACGACACGTTGGGGTGGACAACGGCGATCAGCCTGATTGCGCCCGCCAATACCCGCTCGATTGCGCTGGCCAGACGGCTGAACGCAACGCTTGAAAAAACCTACGACGACGAAGGCATCGGCGAAATGCAGCTTTGGCGTCACCCCGCACCGGAGGATTTGAAATGACCGACGACATCACCCGTGCGGCTGACTTGCTGAAAGATCACCGTGCCTCGATCGACCGGCTCGATGCGATCCTTGTCTACACTCTGGGCGAGCGATTCAAACACACACAAGCCGTGGGCAAGCTCAAGGCCGAACACGCGCTACCGCCTTCTGATCCCGCACGCGAGGCCGCACAGATCGAACGTTTACAGGACTTGGCCAATCGCGCCGATCTTGACCCCGGGTTCGCCAGAAAATTCCTGAATTTCATCATTCAGGAAGTCATCCAACATCATGAAAAACACCAGAAATGACTGGGCAGATGCCCGTCAAATAGCTAGCAAAAAGGAAAATCTATCATGGCTATGAAAATCAGACTCGCCCGTGGCGGTTCAAAGAAACGCCCGTTTTATCGTATCGTTGCTGCCGACAGCCGCATGCCCCGCGACGGGCGTTATATTGAAAAACTGGGAACATATAATCCTTTGCTGCCAAAGGATTCAGAAGACCGTGTCAAAATGAACGTTGAACGCATCCAGCACTGGATGAGCCACGGCGCACAGGTCACCGACCGCGTGTCGCGCATGTTGGAATCCGCTGGTGTTATCGAGAAAAAGCAGCGCGCCAACCCCAAAAAAGGCGAACCGCACAAGAAAGCCCGCGACCGCGCAGAAGAAAAAGCCGCCAAAGCCGCCGAGGCCGCTTCTTCGCCCGAACCGGAAGAAAAGCCAGTCGAATCAGAGCCAGCCGCAGAAGCCTCGGTCGACGATACCCCGGCAGAAAGCGCGCCAGATGCAGAAGCACCCGCTGCAAAAGAAGAAGCCAAAACTGAATGACCGTCTCGTAGAGCGAAGATAAATCAGCTAAACTAAAAGGGCAGAAAACAATTCTGCCCTTTTTGTCGGGAGACAATGCAATGACACTCCGTTACTGGGTCGGCGTCGTGGGCCTCGGGCATGTGGATTTCGGTGTGAAAACAGGGATATGTGCCTTTTCGCACGGCAAGAGGGCCGCGATAGAAAAGCTGTCCGAGGGCGACCGGTTTGTCTATTATTCCCCGCGCACCGCTTACCGCGACGGGGATCCGGTTCAGAAGTTTGTCGCACTCGGCACCGTCATTGACGCCACCCCGATCGAGGTCAACTGGAACGGCTATGACCTTTGGGCTGCCAAAGCCGCCTACGCCGCCGTCACGCCCGCCCCCGTCAGGCCGCTGCTCGGGCCGCTCAGGTTTGTCACAAATCCGGCCAAATGGGGCATGGCTTTTCGGCGCGGCCAGTTCGAAATCACCGAATCCGATTTCGGCCTTATCGAGACGGCACTGAAATCCGGAGACCCGCTTTGAGCAATCACCTTGTCTGCGTGGGGGCGGTGACCGGATCTTTCGGCGTGCGCGGTGAGGCGCGGGTCAAATCATTCTGCGCCGAACCCAGCTCGATTGCGAATTACGGTCCTCTGACGTCCGAAGACGGAGCCGCGGCGTACACGATAACGTTGATCCGACCGGTCAAAGGTGGATTTGCGGCGCGCCTTGGTGGCATTAAAACAAAAGAACAGGCTGACGACATAAAAGGTGTGCGCCTTTATGCACCGCGCGATGCGCTGCCAAAATTGCCGGACGACGAATTTTACCACGCCGATCTGATCGGTCTGGAGGTTTTCGACACAGGCGGTAATAAACTGGGGCGGATAAACGCAGTGCACGACCACGGAGGCGGTGATCTGTTGGAAATAATCGGTCCGAATATTAATGGCGCGCAGCTCGTGTCGTTTACCGGGGCCACGGTTCCCACCGTGGACATCGCCGCCAACCGCGTTATCGTTGATCTGCCAGATCAGTCTGCCGATGACTAAGCCTGCCAAATCCCACGGTCGCATATCCATAAAGGCCTCAGCAAAACCCCGCGCATTGTTACGCGAAACCCCTGATATTGCCGCTGCATGGAAAGCCAAAGTTATCACTCTGTTCCCCGATGCCTTTCCGGGTGTTCTTGGACAATCGCTTTCTGGAAAAGCGTTGCACGATGGGGTTTGGTCGCTTGAAACCATCGATTTGCGTCAATTTGGCATGGGCAGGCACCGCGATGTGGACGACACGCCTGCGGGTGGCGGTGCGGGTATGGTTATGCGCGCCGACGTGCTGGGTGCAGCCATTCAATCGACTCTGACTGGCAAGTCTGCTGACCGTTCCGAGCAGCCGATCATCTACTTGTCGCCACGCGGCGCCGTCTTTGATCAATCCATGGCGCGCGATTTGTCTGCCAAACGTGGAGTCACGCTGATTTGCGGGCGTTTTGAAGGGGTTGATCAGCGCGTTCTCGATGAATTTGACGTGCGCGAAGTGTCCATGGGCGACTATGTCCTTTCGGGCGGTGAAATTGCGGCACAAGCCCTGATCGACGCCACAGTGCGCCTGATCCCGGGCGTATTGGGTAACTCTTTATCGACTGCCGAGGAAAGTTTTTCCAACGGTCTGCTGGAATATCCGCAATACACGCGCCCGGCGGATTGGATGGGCCACAAAATTCCAAGCGTTCTGCTGTCGGGACATCACGCCAGGGTAAAGGCGTGGCGCAAAAAACAATCAGAGGCGCTGACAAAGGATCGGCGACCGGACCTGTGGCGCAGCTTTCTCGATTCCGGCGCGAAACCGAAGCGTTAGGCGCGCGCCCAAACCTACCCCTTGCGCCGCAAAGGCGCCCGCGCTAAACGACCCCGTGCCTGATCAGGCTGAGTCGCAAAAGCGTGGAAAATTCTCTTTTTACCAACCCGCGACATCAATAGGACGATCAGGCACTGCTAAGAAATGTCGCCTTTAACTCTGGCGGGCTTATCAAGTTGGTAGGGACCCGGGTAGAGACCAAGAGCTCTTAAGGCACATACAACTTCGCCGCATAACGGCGGGCAAAAGGAATACGACGATGAACATAATTGAACAGCTTGAAGCTGAGCAAGTCAGTGCGCTGGGAAAAACCATTCCCGACTTCAAAGCCGGTGACACCATTCGCGTTGGCTACAAAGTGACCGAGGGCACCCGCCACCGCGTACAGAATTACGAAGGCGTCTGCATTGCGCGCAAAGGCGGCGACGGGATCGCGGCGGCCTTTACCGTGCGCAAAATATCCTTTGGCGAGGGCGTGGAACGTGTATTCCCGCTGCATTCCACTAACATCGACAGCATCACCGTGGTCCGTCGCGGTCGCGTGCGCCGTGCCAAACTATATTACCTGCGCGATCGTCGTGGAAAATCCGCGCGGATCGCCGAAAAGACCAACTACAGACCCAAAAAAGACGCGTCCGCGTAATTGATCCCAAAGGGCACAGACCATGAAAAAAGATATCCACCCCGACTATCACAATATCGACGTCAAAATGACCGACGGCACCGTTGTGCAAATGCGGTCAACTTACGGTGCAGCCGGAGATACTCTGACGCTTGACGTGGACCCTTCCGTCCACCCGGCGTGGACCGGCGGTAATCAGCACTTGCTGGACACTGGCGGGCGCGTGTCGAAGTTCAAAAAGAAATACGAAGGTCTGGGGTTCTAAAGTACACCCCAACCAATTCAGCATCGATACGCCGCCCCTGTCATGGGCGGCGTTTTTCGTTTGGGGCGTCAAAAGGACCACAAAGATTCTTTCCCCGCTATGAAATGTTGTCTATAGATCAATCCACGCGCAAACAGGCTGCGCGCAATCTCGACGGCAAAGGGTTTTCGACGTGTCGCATATTATCGTCGTTGGAAATGAAAAAGGCGGATCGGGCAAGTCTACCACATGTATGCACGTGGCCACCGCGCTGGTTCGATTGGGATTCAGGGTCGGAGCGCTGGATCTTGACACCCGCCAACGCAGTTTTTCGCGTTATCTGCAAAACCGCGCAGACTATATCCGTCGCACAGAAATTGATTTACCGCTGCCAAGTCTGGGAAAACTTCCCAATATCAGCAAAAGCAAACTGGCGCCGGGCGAAAATCTGACCGATCGGCGTATTTCCGAGGCCGTTGATTCGCTTGAGGCAGAGGCTGATTTTCTGGTGATCGACTGCCCGGGGTCGCATACCCGTCTGTCTGAGGTCGCGCATTCACTGGCCGATACGCTGATCACGCCGCTCAACGACAGTTTTGTCGACTTCGACCTTCTGGCGCACATGGATTCAGAAAGTGGTGAAGTCACCGGCCCGTCGGTCTATTCCGAAATGGTATGGAGCGCACGGCAGTTACGGGCTCAGGCCGGATTACAGCCCATAGACTGGATTGTCATTCGCTCGCGTCTGGGTACGCAGAACATGCACAACAAACGCAAGGTTGGCCGGGCGCTTCAGGACCTTGCCAAGCGGATCGGATTTAGGGTCGCACCGGGTTTTTCTGAACGGGTAATTTTTCGCGAAATGTTTCCCAACGGCCTGACGCTGCTGGATATGCGTGATGCTGGGATTTCAGGTCTGAACCTTTCAAACATTGCGGCCCGCCAAGAGGTACGCGACTTGATGAAAGCGTTGAAATTACCTAACGTGAAAGTCAAATTCTGATTGCCTGCTCCGTCACGTCGCAGTGTAATTTCGCCTCAAACGTATATTATACATTCAAGACTGGTAATATGAGGTCGGCCAAGCGATTCGCGGACCGGTAGGGATACAAATTAATCTGTTTTAATACAACAGGTTATGATAATTTAGGGATTGATTGCACAATGGATCAAGAAAATCGTAACTTTCGCCGATTTGAAGAAGGCGAAACGCCCAACGATTGGGAATTGTCCGAAAAAATCATGGAGGGCGAGCATTCCTATAAATGCCCCGTCTACGTTCACCGCACGCCGCCTTGTCAGGGCAGTTGCCCCTCGGGCGAGGATATTCGCGGTTGGCTGAACATCGTGCGCGGCATCGAAAAACCGCCAACCGAAGGCATGGTCACCGACACACCTTGGGCGGAATATGCGTTTCAGCGCTCGACCGCTGCCAATCCGTTTCCGGCCATTATGGGTCGCGTTTGCCCAGCACCCTGCGAAGACGGCTGTAACCGGAACGAGGTCGAAGACCACGTTGGCATCAACTCTGTTGAACATTTTATCGGGGATTTTGCGCTCGAGCATAAACTGCCGCTGACCCCTGCCGGTGAAAGTACCGGCAAAAAGGTTGCTTTGATCGGCGGTGGTATCGCCAGCCTGTCCTGCGCATATCAGTTGCGGCTGATGGGCCACGCCTGTACGATTTTTGAAAGCCAGCCCCTGCTGGGCGGCATGATGCGCTATGGTATTCCCGGTTACCGGACTCCGCGCAGCGTTCTTGACGGCGAAATCCAGCGTGTAATCGACCTGGGTGTCGAAGTACGCACCGGCACCAAAATCGGCGTTGACGTTACATTGGCGGACCTTGAATCAGACTTCGACGCGGTGTTTGTCGGTATCGGCGCGCAGGGTGGCTCTCCCCTGCCCGTGCCCGGTGCTGACAAGGCTGCGAACTGCATCAGCGGCATTGCGTTTCTGGATGCGTTCAACGACGGTCGCCTGCAGCATTCGGCTGAAAAAGTGCTGGTTGTTGGTGGCGGCGATACGGCGATGGACGTGGCTGCCGTGGCGCGGCGTCTGGGACATATCACCAACGTTTCTGATAAAGACCGCCCCGAATATGTGGTACTGGGTCAAACCGCCCACGACGTGGCCACGGTTGCCAAACGTCAGGGCGCTGCGGTTTCGGTGATTTACCGCCGGCCTGTCGAAAGCATGCCCGCCACAAAAATGGAAGTCGAGCACATCAAAGCCGAAGGCGTGGAAATTCGTGGTTCACTGGCACCTATCGCGGTTGTCATCGGTGACGACGGGCGCGCCAAAGCACTGCGCGTCGTCGAAGCAGACTGGACCAGCGGCAAGATGGAGGTCGTCGAGGGTTCCGAACAGGATATCGAATGCGATCTGATCGTTGCGGCGATTGGGCAGTTCGGTGATTTTGCCGGCATCGAAGAGCTGGACAACGGCAAAGGCCTGATGAACGCGGACGGTTATTTTCGCTGGCCCGAGCGCGAGAACATCTTCTTGGCCGGTGACGTAGTCAAACCGCACCTGCTGACCACTGCCGTGGGTCAAGCGTCCATCGCGGCGCAATCGATTGACCATTTCCTGCGCGGTGCCGAGCAAGACCGCCTGCCCAAGGTCAACGTGGCACACTACAGCCTGCTGGAGAAACTGCGGGAAGTCGGGCAGGAACCGGAAGAGTACCATCACGTTCAGGAAACCGGGACAGACAGCGCCGACTACGCAATTCACAACTACGAAGATCGAGGCGCCAGCCAGATCGTACCTGCGGATGAACTGTTTTTGGGTCACTTCAATCACGAAGAACGGTTCAAGCGCGGCGAAAACCACATCGGGCCGGATAACGTGCTTGGTCACTTTGACGAACGCCTTTACGGACCTGCAGCGGAAGACGCCATCAAAGAAGCCGACCGCTGTATGTCGTGCGGCATGTGTTTTGAATGCGACAACTGCGTGATCTATTGCCCTCAGGACGCGATTTACCGCGTCAAGAAAACCGAATCTACCATGGGCCGCTATGTGGATACCGATTACACCAAATGTATCGGCTGCCATATCTGCGAAGACGTCTGTCCCTCGGGTTACATAAAAATGGGACTTGGCATGTAACGCCAAGACCGCTGTGTAAATATTAACCGCCCCCGCGAACTTTCGTGGGGGCGATTTGGTTTCTCACCCCAAACTCACGCGCCGCGAAATCCGGATAGGGATCGGCGATCTCCTGCGCGATTTCACTGCGCAGCAGGACAAGTTGATCGGGATCGGGAGCCGGAGTTTCCGGCACGGTTTCGGCAAAATCAAACGCAAACCCTGTATTGTCGCGAACTTCCTCCAGCGAATGGCCTTTGTGCACGCTTTCAAGCCGAAATCTCGCCTTGGTCGCGCTAAACGAAAACGCGGCCAGCCCGGTGACCAGCGCCACAGGTCCGCCGCGCCGCCACACGCCGGGTTCCGACACCCCCGGGGCCGAGACAAAATCGACCGTATCGACCATGGTGCGCCGGGTGTGCTCTTCTCGAAACAAAATCACGTTGGGCACCATGAAATACATGAATGCCGAACCAAATGACCCCGACCAGCGCACGGTTTGGCGTGGATAATCGCCAATCCCCACAAGATTTATGTTGGCCTGCCCATCGATCTGCCCGCCGGACAAAGAAAACGCGCCGATACGCCCCTGCGCAGCGCAGTCGAACAAGTCGCTGACGCCGTCATTTAGATTGTGCAGCCCCGCACTGTTAAGCACGGTCACACGGGTTTTTTGCGGCGACAGCCGCCGGTGCAGCAGCGCAGCAGAACCCGGAACGGGCGATGACACGCCAACCGCCACATGATCTATGCCACGCAACAGCCGTGCGATCACGAAAATCATCTGTTCTTTGGTTGAAATTTTCATCTATTGGGCTGCTGTGCGTGGCTGGTGCTGCCCCGCCATATACGATGTAAACCCCTCAGCCGTTTGCGCGGCGCGAACATAGGTTTGCACAGCGGGGCCGTCCGCACTGTAACAGGTCGGCAACTCCAGGGGCCACGCACCGTGCTTTGCCACCGCAACTTTGGACAGGTAAATCTCCGGAATCGTTGCAGGCGCGCGCAAGTCATCCTGCATGAGATCACCGTCCACGATTTTCTCCACCGTGACCAAACAGTGCCTGGCAGCATGGGCCATGGTCATCAACTCGCGCGCCTTGCCAATCCAGACGTTGCCGTGCCTGTCTCCGCAGGGTGCATGAAACAAGGCATAGTCGGGCGAGATCGCCGGCAGCACCAAAATCGGGTCTTTCTGTGCGCTTACCGGATTCTGAATAATCAGATATTCTTCCCTGTGGGTGACAATATCACTACCGATCAGCCCGCGCACAGGCATGAAAGGAATACCTTTTTCGCCCGCCTGTATCGCTGAAATGATCGCCGGACAGGTGCTGTCTTTGAGCTTGATCGATCCCGCCTTGACCGCCGCCACAAAGCGAGGGGCCTGACCATATTCGTCCAGAGTCACGCCGGCGCTTTCCATCACCGCCACGCAGCCTGCCCCGATCAACATATCAGCCTGCACCCCCGAAGTCGGCACAGCAATCAGATGCAGATCACTTATCCCGCGTGCGATCAGCGCCCGCGTCGCCGCCATCGCCGCACCGCTGCGGGACGGTGGAATAGCGACGGTCGCGCCATCCGGTATTTCAGCGATCAAACTGTCAATGGTACAGTCGTTCATGGCGGTGGCCCCCCTTGCACAACTATGATCCCATTGAGACCGCGTTGGCAATGCACGACGTTGGGCGGCCCGCAAAGACACTTTGAATGGCAAGACAAACGCCATCCTTTGGGATCAGCAGTCGCCGTATCCATTTGCTGTTGTCGCGACGTCCTGGCTGGCTTGCCTGAACTGGTAACAACCGTCTGTGCTTGTGAACGCCTGTTCTGACCTAAAAATCGACCTCGATCGCTACGCCTTTGTCCACCGCCAGATCGACCACAACCGAAGCCACGGCCAGGTCCTGCAGGCCAACGCCCGTCCCGTCAAACAGTGTGACTTCATCGTCCGCCGTGCGGCCCGGATGATCGCCGTTGATGACCGCACCGATTTCGGTGATTGCGCTTTCTTTCAGCGTACCGTCTGCAACCGCGTGCTGGCATTCCCCTAGCGTGATCGCCTGAGCGATCTCGTCGGTAAAGACCGTCGCACGTGCCACCAGTGCCGCTTCGACTTCCTGCTTGCCCGTGGTGTCGGTGCCCATGCAGGCGATATGCGTGCCACCCGTAACATGAGCGTCCAACAGGCTGGGCGCAAAAGCCGAAGTAATCGAAATGATGACGTCGGCCTCGGCTCCAAGCTGATCCAGTTCAACACCCTCAAAAGGCAGCCCAAGATCCTCGGCCACTTCGGCCAGCCGCGGCAACATCTCAGGATGATAATTCCATCCGACGACTTTCTCAAAATTGCGCTGCTCAACCGCTGCGCGCATCTGGAACGTCGATTGATGCCCCGCGCCGATCATACCCAAAACTTTGGCGTTCTTTGGGGCAAGGTGTTTGATAGACACCGACGACGACGCGGCAGTGCGCAATGCGGTCAGCACGTTGCCCCCGACCAGCGCCTTGACCTGACCGGTATCGGCGTCAAACAGGATGACCGTCGACTGGTGGTTGGTCAGTCCTTTGTCCTCGTTCCCCGGCCAGTAGCCGCCGGATTTCAGGCCGAGCGCCAGTGATTTACGGTCAAAGCCGGACTTGAAACCATAAAGTGCATCAGCGTGACCAATCGCTTCGCGAATAACCGGAAAATTATACGCGTCTTTGCTGGCCATGGCCGCGAAAACCTGTTCAATCGCGTCAAAGGATTGGGCGCGCCCAATGAGGGAGACAATTTCTTTTTCTGGGACAATAATCATGGATTAATACGCCCTGCCACGGGCCGAAACTGGCCACAGGCTTTCAACTTTGCCGTTGCGTACCCCAACGTACCAGTCATGCACATTGCATGTGGGGTCACAGTGACCCGGTACAAGGCGCAGTTTTTCGTTCACTACCAGCACGCCGTCGGGATCGCCGACGACACCGTGTTCGTCCGAGCATTTCAGGTATTCCACATTATCGTTGCGCCCATAGACCGTTGGCAGACCGCTATCGACGGATTGCGCTTTCAACCCCGCGTCTACGATGGCTTTGTCGGCCTTTGAATGGCTCATGACAGAGGTCAGCAGAAACAGTGAATTTTCCCACTCACCGTCGTCGATCCGCTTGCCGTCTTTGTCCAGAATACGGCCGTAATCCGCATCCATGAAGGCATAGGATCCACACTGCATTTCATTGTAAACGCCTGAATTTCCTTCAAAATAATACGATCCCGTACCGGCACCGCCGACGATGTCGCATTCAAGCCCCTGCGCGTTCAGCGCGTTGACGGCATCGCGTACCATATCGACTGCAATGTCTATCTTGGCTTCGCGGTCTGAATATAGTTCCATATGCTGCATTGCACCCTGATAGGCCTGAATGCCCGCGAATTTCAGGTTGTCGGCGCTGTCAATCAGCTTGGCTATGTTGACCACGTCCTGCGACGTCGTCACACCGCAACGCCCTGCGCCGACGTCGATTTCGACCAGACATTCAAGCTGTGTGCCGTGCTTTTGCGCCGCTGCCGCCAGATCGGCGACATTTTCAGGATCGTCGACGCAGACCAAAACGCGCGCATCAAGTTTGGGCATCCGTGCCAGACGATCGATTTTGGCAGGGTCACGCACCTGGTTGGAGACCATCACGTCTTTTATGCCGCCGCGTACAAAAACTTCGGCTTCGGACACTTTTTGACAACACACACCCACGGACGCGCCGAGGCGTTCCTGCAATTTCGCCACGTCGACCGATTTGTGCATCTTGCCGTGTGCGCGGTGGCGCACGCCCATTTCAGCACATAGATCGCCCATTTTTTTGACATTGCGGTCCAGCGCGTCCAGATCAAGAACCAGACACGGCGTTTGAATATCGGCCTCGTTCATTCCGGGTTTTGCGGGGATATCGAACCCCACATCGAAATCGTCCAAATTCATATCTTTCATGTGCCTTCTCCGTTTAGCCATGGCAGCAAGTCGAGATCGACGTTGCCACCGGTAATGATTATACCCACGCGTTGATTTGCAAAGATGTCTTTGTTTTTCAGAATGCACGCCAAAGGCACGGCCGACGAGGGCTCCATGACGATTTTCATGCGTTTCCAGATCAGTTTCATTGCGTCAACAATTTCCTGTTCGGAACAGGTCAGAATGTCTGTGACGTGCCTGGAAATAAAATGCCATGTCAGATCTTTGAGCGGCACCTTCAGACCGTCGGCCACGGTCACGGGTGCGTCGTCGGCGATGATGTGACCGGCTTTCAGGCTACGCGCCGCGTCATCAGCCTGTGTGGGTTCGCCCGCGTAAATTTTCACATTGGGCGCAAGATTTGACAATGTCAGACACGTTCCTGACACCATACCACCACCGCCGATCGGCGCAATCACAGCGTCCAGATTTTCGACCTGCCCGATCAGTTCGGCAGAACATGTGCCCTGCCCTGCGATCACGCGTGGATCGTTATAGGGATGCACGAATTCGGCACCGGTTTCTGCCTGGATGCGTGCAAAAACCTGCTCGCGGCTGCTGGTTGACGGTTCGCATTCGGTAATCAAACCCCCATAGCCACGCACCGCGTCTTTCTTGGCCTGCGGCGCCGTGCGCGGCATGACCACATGGCACGCTATGCCGCGACGTCCGGCCGCGTAAGACAGGCTAAGCGCGTGATTGCCCGAGCTGTGCGTCGCGACGCCTTTGTCCATCATGTCTTCGTTCAGGCCAAACACTGCATTGGATGCACCGCGCGCCTTGAACACTCCGGCCTTTTGGAAATTTTCGCATTTGAAAAACAGCTCGGCGCCGGTCAGCGCGTTGATAAAGTTTGACGTCAGAACCGGGGTGCGGTGGATATAGGGTTTAATCCGATTGTGCGCCGCCAACATGTCGTCAAGCGTGGGAATGTACATCGGCTTTCCTTCCTTAGGCCGCTGCAAGATGTGCGGCGAAATCAGCGCTTCGGAACACTTCCTGCGCCGCAGCGACCCCCGAGCCCAAACTGATATCCAGCCCCAAATCCACCATACACATTTCGGCGGTCGCCAAACCAGACAGCATCATGACGTCAGTCAGACTGCCCAGATGGCCGATACGAAACACTTTTCCCGCGACTTCGCCCAATCCAACACCAAATGCCACGCCGTATTTGTCAGCCGCCAAAGTCACGATATCCGTGGCGTTGAAACCCTTCGGGGTTACGATTGCGCTGACTGTATCAGAATATAGCTCAGGCGACTGCGCACATAATTCCAGGCCCCAGGCCTTAACAGCAGTGCGCACGCCGTGGGCTATGCGACGGTGGCGCATGAACACATTGTCCAGCCCCTCGTCCAGCAGCATTTCAGTTGACAGTTTCAGCCCGTTCAGCATGCCTACCGCCGGTGTATAAGGGTACGCGTTGGCCGCATAGCCTTTGGCCATGTCGCGCACATCAAAAAACGTGCGCGGCAGTGTTGCGCTATCCAGAGCAGCCATGGCTTTGGGGCTAAAGCCGACAATAGCCAGACCGGCAGGCAGCATGAAACCCTTTTGCGACCCCGTGATTGCCACATCAACACCCCATTCATCCATGCGAAAATCCATCGAGGCGATTGAACTCACTCCATCCACAAACAGCATTGCCGGGTGGTTGGAATTGTCGAGCGCCGCGCGTACGCCAGCGATGTCTGACACAACGCCTGTGGCGGTCTCGTTATGGGTTGCCAGCACCACTTTGATGTCTCGCGCTGTGTCTGCCGCCAGAATGTCTGTGTATTCATTGATCGGAATCCCGGCGCCCCACGGTGCCTCGACGACGTGCACGTCCAGCCCGTGGCGCTGGCACATATCGATCCAGCGGTGGCTGAACATACCGTTGCGCGCCACCAGAACCTTGTCGCCGGCGCTCAGGGTATTGGTCAGCGTCGTTTCCCATCCACCGGTTCCAGTCGAGGGGAAAACAAATACTTCTGCGGTTTTGCTTTTCAGGATTTTTTTCACACCATCCAGTGCCGGGTGCAGAATATCGGCAAACAACGACGACCGGTGATCCAGTGTCGGCATATCCACCGCTTTTCGCAGGGCTTCGGGCATATTTGTCGGTCCGGGAATGAAAACCGGATTTTGCGTGCTCATGGTAGGGTTCCCCAATTTGACAACGGGTCCAATTCTACTCATGCAGCTCCCATTTATCAATTTTTTTGAAAAACTTTTTCATAATTGATTTTGTTAACTTAAATCCTTACAATACAACGAATTACGATTTTTCATTAATAGGGGCAATTCTGTTATGTCTGGTACACTCCGCCGCAGGGGGCGGCCTAAAAACTTTGCCGGAACAAAAGATCAATCGACGATCCAGTCGCTGGACCGCGCACTGGACGTTCTTGATTTGCTGGCAGCCGGAGACGGCCTCACGTTGTCAGAAATTGCGACGGCGCTTTCACAGTCACCGGCCACCGTGTACCGGATTCTGATGACCTACGCACGCCGGAATGTAGTTCAGGAAGACCCGAACACCCAGATTTGGGCGATCGGGGCCACCGTGTTTCGATTGGGTTCTGCGTTCCTGCGCCGTACCAACGTTATCGAGCGCAGTCGTTCGGTCATGCGCGAATTGATGAGTCAAACGGGTGAAACCGCAAATTTGGGCATCGCGCGCGGGGATCAAGTCCTGTTCGTATCACAAGTTGAAACCCAGGAAGCCATTCGCGCCTTCTTTGCTCCGGGGACACAGGCGCCCATGCATTCGTCGGGCATCGGCAAAGCGTTGCTGGCGCAGTATTCGACTGATCAACTTGAGGCATTTATCGCCGCGAATGCGCTGGAAAAATTCACGCCTCAAACCATCACCGATCCGGGCCATTTACGCCGTGAAATGCTGCAAATTCGCGATCTGGGATATGCATTCGACAACGAAGAACGCAATACTGGAATGCGCTGCGTCGCAGCGCCGGTTTTGGATCAGCACGGTGAACCCGTGGCCGGAATTTCGGTATCGGGTCCGAGCCACCGAATGCCGCTGAATGAGATTCCCGCCATGGCTTCCAAGGTCAGGAACGCCGCACAAAAGCTGTCGATATAACGCACAACCCATGTGTCTGGTATGGACCGGAGGCAAGTGGCGGACCGAGGAGGATTCGAACCCCCGACCCCCTGATTCGTAGTCAGGTACTCTATCCAGCTGAGCTATCGGTCCGTGGCTGCGGGCTTACCTTTGCGTCACAGCCAATGCAAGGTCGATTTTAGGCGGCGCCCGACAGATTGTCAGCAGTCACCGACAGGCCGTCCTTGGGCAGAAAAATCTTGAACACCGTGCCGGTTTCTTTGCTTTCCTGAAGCTCCAGCCGCCCGCCGTGGCCCTTGATCAATTCCGAAGCAATCACAAGCCCCAGCCCCGCCCCGCCCAAGCGCGCGCCGCCTTCAAACGGCGTAAACAGATGGTTAAGCGCCTTGGTTGGCAGTCCCGGCCCCGTGTCGCGTATTCTGATCACCCAATCGTCGTCCGTGTCCGCAACATCGACCGTGATTTTCCCGGGTTTTTTGGTAGCAATGATCGCCTGACGGGCGTTGCGGACAAGATTGCTCAGCACGCGAAAAATCTGTTCAGTGTCGGCGATTATGACCATGGAGTCTGCGCCCTTGACGTCAAATGCCACCGCACTGTCGCCCACGGCCAGTCGCTCGCTTTCCACCACGTCTTCGATCAGTTTTGACAGATCGATCGGCCCCAGAATCGGCGGTGGCTCTTCTGCTTTGCCAAACCGCAAGGTGCTTTCGCACAGGTTAACGGCCCGAGACAGCGACCCTACCAATTTGGGCGCGGTGCGTTGCACTGCGGGATCCTCAGAGCGCTCCATACGATCGGCCAGCAGTTGCGCCGTCGTCAGCATGTTGCGCAGGTCGTGGCTAATTTTGGCCACAGCACCACCCAGCGTTGCCAGCCTGTCTTTTTGTTTGAGCGCCGTACTGAGCTGGATCTGCATCGAACGCAGGGCAGTTTCCGCTTCTTTCAACTCACCAATAACAGCCGACGGCGTGATGATCTGCGCCTGCTCGGGCGCTTGTTCAAACGCCTTGATATGGCGCACAACACGGCTGATCGGCGTCACCAGAATGCGCCGCACTGCCAGAAACAAAAGTGCTGCGGTAAATATGGATATCACCAGCGAAAGCAGGAACACGCGATAACCGTAGTCAAGCATAGACGCGCGCATTTGCTGCGTATGCATGGTAACTTCGATTTGCAGGCCCGCCTGTTTGACCGGGGTGCCGACAACGCGGATCATTTCGTCCTCGGGGCTAAAAAGTCGTAGCAGAGCGTCGCGGATCAATTGCCACGGGGTTGCGTCGCGCAGATCGATTGTATCGGAAATAGGCGCAGGCATGGGCGACGACAGGACCAGTTCGCTGATCTCGTCGCGGCGCAGCACCACGTTCAGCACCCCGGCATTTTCCAGCAATTCCTGTTCGAGCGCCGGATCAACCATCGAGTCACTGTTGGCCAGCACAGATAAGGATGCGATTTGCCCGCGTTCCAGGCGTGCCTGTAAATAATCTTCGCGGAAACGTGCCACCGAGGGCACAAAAATCAGAACCTCTGCCAGCATCACAAACGCCACTGTCAGCATCAAAAACCGGCCCGAAAGTGAGTTCAGAAACATATTCGCGTCAATCCCTACACTGACTAAACTATTGACAATCAACCGGTTCTTCAAGGTTGCCTTTTATTGTGCTCAAAACCATTGCACCAGCCGCACGACGCGCTTTATCCACGGGTTTTCAAATAGTCGCGGCGCAAAATACGCGCCCGCAGCGCGTTTGTTGGCTTCGCCGATGGTGGGATAGGGCGAAACCATCGCCGCAATCGCCCCCATCTTCAGGCGGTTGACGATCGCAAGTGACCACAGTTGTATCAATTCTCCCGCCTGATGCCCGACGATGCCCGCGCCAACGGGGCGGCCCTTGACCACCATCACTTTGATTAATCCACTTTTGATCCGCTCGGCCTTTGCGCGGTCAACGTCCGAGGTGTCAAAGCGTACCACTTCCAGTGCATCGCCATATTTCTTGCGCGCCTGCGCCTCGGACAGTCCCACATGGGCGATTTCGGGGACGGTATAGGTTACCCAGGGAATATGTGCATTGTTTGACTTGGACGGCAGGCCCAACAAAGCCGAACGAATGACAATGCCAGCGTGATAACCGGCCATGTGGGTGAATTGAAGACCGCCCGCCACGTCACCAATGGCGTATATACGTCGGTTGGACGTTTTGAGTGACGCATTGACTGCGATACCGCCACGATCAAAACTCACGCCGGCTTTATCCAGATCGAGCATGGCGATATTTGGTGTACGCCCCACGGCAATCAACAAATGCGAACCTTTGACCGTCGGACCGTCTTTGATCGCGACGCTGACGGTTTTTGCGGTACTTTGCACACCCGTGGCCAGCGCGCCTTCCAAAATCTCGATACCTTCGCCACGCAAATTTTCCAAAGCGATTTTGGTCAGCTCGGGGTCGTCTTTGCCCAGCGCGCTAAAGCCCTCTATTACCGTGACGTTGCACCCCAGTCGACGGTGCGCCTGCGCCATTTCCATGCCAATCGGACCGCCACCGATGATGATCAGGTGACGCGGTTTTTGAATCAGCTCAAAAATGGTTTCGTTTGTCAGGTAGTTGACCTTTTCAAGCCCCGGAATCGGAGGCACAAACGGCCCCGACCCGGTGGCAATCACGAAACGGCGCGCGCTGATTGTCGTGTCACCCGCCACAAGTGTAGTGGCGGAAGTGAAACGACCGTAGGCCTGAATGACCTGCACACCCAGACTCTCGAAACGTTCGACAGAATCGTGGGGTGCGATACCCGCGATCACCTGAGCCACGTGATCTTTGACCGCGGCAAAATCGATTTGCGGATCTGTCGGCGCAACACCGAACGGGGCACCCGTTGTCATCGCGTGCGCGTGTTTGGCCGCGGCCAGCAATGCCTTGGATGGCACGCAACCGTGGTTCAGACAGTCGCCACCCATCGCGCCGCCCTCGACCAGCACAACGCGCGCACCCATCTGTACAGCGCCCGCAGCCACCGACAACCCGCCCGAACCGCCGCCGATCACGCAAATATCGGTTTTGATTACACGACCCATGCTCATGTCCCCTGTTGGCGAAATTTCTTCAGAGCGACGGGCAACAGAGCCAGCGCGCTCAAGCCCAGAATGGGCAATAGAATCTGCCATTCAAAGATGATCCCCAGATTGGGTGTATCGCCCCGCGCGAATACCTCTCCTAATCCGGAACCGACCCAGGTGTAGACAATCGCGCCGGGGATGATGCCAAAAAACGTGGTGAAAACGAACCGGCCCAGCGACACGCCTACCAGTGCGGGCACAAGATTGGCGACGAAAAATGGTACGGCCGGTACAAGGCGCATGAAAAAAAGGTAGCTGATCTCGTTTTCCTTCAACCCTTGTTTGAACTTGCTGACCGCTCCGTCGGACGCGTCGATGCGGCTGGCCAACCGGTCGCCAAGCCCGTATTTGGCAGCGGCAAAAATCAACGTTGCACCGGTCGTCGCCGCCAGCAAGTTGATCGCAGAGCCGGACGCCACGCCAAACAGAAACCCGCCGGTCAGTGACGCGATTGCGGCTCCCGGTAGTGAAAAAGCGACGATGACAATATACGCGGCCATGAAACCCAGAACCGCCAATCCGTAATTGCTGTCGCGCCACACGATCAACGCCGCACGATTGTCGCGAAGGGTTTCAAAGGACAGGTAATCGCGCAGCGTGACGCCCCCCACTATCGCCACAGCCAAAATGACCGCAATCGGAAGCACGCGCTTCAGCTTGGTTTTCGTCCTTTCGTGCCCGTCTTCCATCGCGGTTCGGAATCCCTTTTTTGCTGCACGTTTATCTGGCATTTCCAACCCAGGTTCATAGGGGACTCACGGGGCGTTGAACAGAGTTGAGGCCCCGTCACTTTTCCGGTCATATTATGTGGGGTGCGGCGGCTGTACGTTACAAATTCGCGGTCGCACGGTCAGTTTTGTTGCAACAATTGGACGTTGGATCAATTGACTTCCCAATTCGCGCACCGTAAGTAGCGCCGATCACTAAGCGCGGCCTGCGAATCCCTGCACGCAATGGCCCGTACTGTCCGGAGAATTACGATGAAACGCACGTTCCAGCCCAGCAACCTTGTACGCAAGCACCGTCACGGGTTTCGGGCGCGCATGGCCACCAAAGCCGGCCGCAAAATTCTGAACCGCCGCCGTGCACAGGGCCGCAAAGTCTTGTCCGCTTAAAAGCGCAACCAGTAGGCACACGTTATGACACCGCCGGAGGCGACACGGGCAGACCAAATCGGTCAGGCCGGTGACGGTGCGTCTGCGGTTTTTCTGCTTACGCTGGAAACACTGGCCAAACGGTCGGATTTTCTGGCGTTGAACAAGGCACGGCGTCAATTCACCCCGGGCTTTACGCTTCAGGCCCGCCGGCGTCCCGTCTCTGCGACGAACCAAGCGGATATTCGCGTTGGCTTTACCTGCTCCAAAAAGCTAGGCAACGCGGTGAACCGCAACCGCGCCAAACGGCGTTTGCGCGAAATCGCCCGCGACGTGCTGCCCCTTGAAGGCAAAAGCGGCTGGGATTATGTTTTAATCGGCAAACCCCACGCCACCGCCGCTCGGGATTTCGCCGATCTGACCCGTGATTTATCGTCCGCGCTGAAGAAAATTCACAGCTGAGGAACCGCTTTGACACCTCTTGCTACACTTCTTTCAATTCCGGTGCACGCTTACCGTCTGGTTGGCAGCCCCTGGGTCGGGCGTAGCTGCCGGTATCAGCCGACATGCTCGGCCTATGCTCTTGAAGCGCTCGCCCGGCACGGGGGCGTCAAAGGCAGTTTTCTGGCCATCAAACGCATCGGGCGCTGCAATCCGCTGGGCTCCGACGGCTATGATCCTGTGCCGGGGTGCGGGGATGAGGGTCAAAGTGACGCTGATCAGAACAGGGAACGCCCTTGACCGGAAAAGGCGATAATTGATAATCAAACATAAGAATGTCTGCATGTCCATTCGCAGTTTTGGGCACAAAATAGGAGAACACCATGGCCATTGAATTCGAAGGCAACACGTTTGAGACCAACGCCAACGGTCACCTTATCAATCCTGAAAACTGGTCCAAAGGTCTGGCCGGCGAGATCGCCAGGAGCGAAGACATCGCCATGACCGACCGACACTGGGACGTGGTCAACTACCTGCGCTCCGAGTTTTTTGACAACCGTGAAAATCAACCCAACACCCGCACCATGTGCAAGGCCATGTCCAAAGAATGGGGCGAAAAGGTTGGCTCGGGCGATCTGTACGCACTGTTCCCGCGCGACCCGTCCAAACAGGCCGGAAAAATTGGCGGCCTGCCCGAAAGCCGCCGCAAGGGCGGGTATTAATCAACCCGCAAAAGCGCATTGCGCTGTGCGCGTATTTGACAAACAATAAAGACGGGCGCGATTCTATTTGGATCGCGCTCTTTTCGTAGGCGCTGAATGCAGGTTAGGGTGCGCCATGAAAGATTTCAGCGACACCACAGAAATCCATCCGTTGTTTCAGGGCGCACCGACCACGACTGCGTTCAAAAAGTTGCGCAAGCGCATCATTCGCCAGACCCGCGAGGCGGTTGAAACCTATGGCATGATCGAGCGCGGCGCCCGGTGGCTGGTATGCCTGTCCGGCGGCAAAGACAGTTATACGCTGCTGGCTGCGCTGACAGAGCTAAAGTGGCGGGGTATGCTGCCGGTCGAATTGCTGGCGTGCAATCTGGATCAGGGTCAACCGGATTTCCCGGCGACGGTGTTGCCCGAATTTCTGAAAACAATGCAGATACCACACCGCATAGAATATCAGGATACTTATTCTATCGTGAAATCAAAAGTGCCCGCCGGGCGCACCTATTGCGCGATGTGTTCGCGGTTGCGGCGCGGGCATCTCTACCGCATAGCGCGCGAAGAAGGGTGCAGCGCCGTCGTGTTGGGCCACCACCGCGACGACATTCTGGAAACCTTTATGATGAACCTGTTTCACGGCGGGCGGCTGGCGACCATGCCACCGAAATTGCTGAATGAGGCGGGCGATGTATTCGTTTACCGGCCTCTCGCGCATGTGGCTGAAGCCGATTGCGAAAAATTTGCCCGCGACATGGCGTATCCGATTATTCCCTGCGATCTCTGCGGATCTCAGGACGGGCTGCAACGTCAGCAGGTCAAGGCAATCCTGGACGGGTGGGAGACCAACAATCCCGGACGACGCCGCGTGATGTTCCGTGCGCTGATGAATACGCGGCCCAGTCACCTTCTGGACACCGGCCTGTTTGATTTCAAAAATATAACCCGCCACTAACCTGACCGATTTTCGGCAAATTGTTTGAAAATTTTTGCCCGGACGGGCAGCACGGTTAATCCACGGCTTAGGCCTGATCCCTAATGTTGGCGCGAAGGGGGCCTCAGGTTGAATCGATCTCTGCAAAAGAAAAACAGGTCAATTGCGTTTGGCGTGCGGCACGCCCTGGGGCGTCTCAACCTGATGTCGTTCATTCCGCTATTCGTGATTCTAGCCTATTGGGTACGCATCGAGGCGGTGTTGTTCGTGGTCACGTTCATGTTTCCGTTATTGCTCGCCATTCAGGAAATTACCGGACAAACCAACTCTGACGACGGATCACTGCCGCCGGGAACCGACGAGATTGATTTTCTGACCGGCGTGAAAAATCGCCAATACGTGCTGCGTCATCTCGGCAATTTCCTGCAGTCGCAAATCAATACAGGGCGCGAAACCGCCGTGCTTCACGTTGACGTCGACCGTTTTCACACTCTGAATGAACGCTACGGAATGCACGCCGGTGATCTTCTTTTGGTCGAAGTGGCGCAGCGCATATCCGATTGCGTCCGTGAAAGGGATCTTGTTGCCCGTATCAACGGCGACGATTTTGCAGTCGTTTTGTATCCGGTCAAAAAGGCGGATTTTTCGGTGATGCTGGCTATTGCAGATCGGGTTCGCGAAGCGCTGTCGCAACCTTTTTCCGTTGATCAGAATACCTGTTATCTGACCTGCTCTATCGGGTTGTGTGTGGCTGGTCGTGCACCTTCGAACACGCCGGAATCGCTGTTGGCCAGCGCCGGTATGGCCTTGGCCGAAGCGCAGCGTCAGGGCGGTGACACCACGCGAAGTTTTTCACCCAAGATGCGCCGCGACACGCAAAAATTGCAAACTTTATCCAGCGAACTGGTTTCGGCGCTGGAAAACGGACAAATCCGACCCTATTTTCAACCACAGATCTGCACCGGAGACGGGCAAATAATCGGATTTGAGGCGCTGGCGCGTTGGGACCACCCGGTGAACGGGACGGTGTTGCCGGCGCTATTTCTGAAGGCAATCGAAGACGGCGGATTTGCCGAACGCCTGAGTGAAGTTATCCTTTATCATGCGCTTTCGGCGCTCAAATCGTGGGATAGGGCCGGGTTTCGAGTGCCTTCCGTCGGGGTCAATTTTTCGTCGCACGATCTGCGCAACCCCAAACTGGTCGAGAAAATAAAATGGGAAGTCGACCGGTTTGACATAGCGCCGTCACGCATTTCGATCGAGGTGCTCGAGACCGTGGTCAGCGACCACAATGAAGATGTGATCACCCGCAACATTCGCGGTCTGGCCGCAAACGGCTTTGGCATCGATCTGGATGACTTTGGCACCGGACATGCCAGCATCGCCAACATTCGCCGCTTTGGTGTCAACCGCATCAAAATCGACCGTGCGTTCATCACCAATATTGACGTCGATTCAGACCAGCAAATCATGACGTCGACCATTTTGCGTATGGCTGAAGGTTTGGGCATTGAGGCGATTGCCGAAGGTGTGGAAACCGTGTCTGAACAGGCAAAGCTCGTGCAAATGGGTTGCCGGTATACACAGGGTTTCGGGCTGGCCCGGCCCATGCCCTTTGAAGACACCATTGCCTGGCTGCACAAACATCAGGAAAAGAATTCCGGCCTTTCAAAAGCATCAAAAAAGGCTGGGTAAGGCAGGGCGTTCAAAACTTGGCGATCCGGGCGTCCTGACGCCGCAATCGGGCTAATTCCGCTTGACGTTTCCGGCTGCAATCTGTTGAACCACCTATGCGCTAAAAATCCACGGGTGGGCCTCTGATCATGGACGATCAAAACAAGAATCTTATTCTGGCAACTGTGCTCAGTGCGCTGGTGATTCTGGTCTGGTTTGTCCTGTTTCCGCCAGAGCAACCGGTTCAACCAACCAACACCGACACAACACAGACAGACAGCGCCCCCGCCGGTGACAGCGTCGCAGCACCACCGGCTGGCAGCGGTGATCAGGCGGCACGCGCGCCTTCGCTGTCAGCGACATCTCTGGAAACCCGCGACATAGCGCTATCCAAAACCGACCGCGTTGCCATTGACACACCGCGCCTGCGCGGATCGCTGTCGCTGCGCGGCGGCCGCATCGACGATCTGGCGCTGAATGACTACACCGAAACTCTGGATCAGGGTTCGCCCAAAGTTACCCTGTTGTCACCCTCGGGTAGCCCCGACGCATATTACGCGCTGTACGGCTGGGCCCCTGTCGGCGCAACGGAATTTTCGCAAGTGCCCGGTGCTACTACGCCGTGGCAGGTTGAGACCGGCAACACCCTGACGCCGACTACGCCCATAGGTCTGGTATGGGATAACGGCGCCGGTCTGATTTTTCGCCGCCAAATCGAAGTTGACGCCGATTACCTGTTCACTGTCACCCAGTCGGTCACCAACAACACCGATACGCCCGTGCGTATGGCGCCCTACGGCATTATCGCACGCCACGGCGAGCCTGAAACCATTGGCTTTTATATCCTGCACGAAGGCGTCGTACGGGCGTCCGACGGCGAAATTCAGGAAATCGATTACAACGACATGGTCGACGCCACCGTTGACCGTGCCGAAGCTGCCGCCATCGACCGCATCAGCGTCGCCGACAATGGCTGGATTGGATTCACTGACCGATACTGGATGACCACGTTGATCGCGCCACCGGGTCAAAAATTTGATTCCGTCTCCAAATACACCGCCCAAAGCGACACCTATCAGACCGACATGCGTCTGCCTTCCATGGAAATCGCGCCCGGGGGAACCGCGAAATCCTCGTCTTCGCTATTTGCCGGTGCCAAGGAATGGGAAACCATCGACCGCTACCAGAACGAGCTAAACATCGATAAATTCGTCGATTCCATTGACTGGGGCCTGTTCTTTTTCCTGACCAAGCCAATATTTCGCGTGCTGCATTTCATGAACGGGCTGATCGGAAACATGGGCATAGCGATTATCAGCCTGACGCTGCTGATCAAGGCGCTGCTGTTCCCGCTGGCCTATAAGTCGTTTGTTTCCATGGCAAAAATGAAAGCGTTGCAGCCCGAGATCGAAAAACTGAAAGAAAAGCACGGAGACGACAAGGCAGCGATGCAAAAGGCGATGATGGCCCTGTATAAGGAAAAAAAGGCAAACCCTGCTGCGGGCTGTTTGCCGATTCTGCTGCAAATCCCAATCTTTTTCTCGCTCTATAAGGTGATTTTCGTCACGATCGAATTGTATCAGGCCCCGTTTTTTGGCTGGATTCAAGACCTGTCGTCGCCGGACCCGTCGTCTGTGCTTAATCTCTTTGGTCTGTTGCCATTCAGCGCGCCGGGGCCCGGAAGTTTTCTGGCGATTTTCTCTATCGGGGTATTCCCGATCCTCATGGGGATCACCATGTGGATGCAGCAAAAACTTAACCCGGCACCCACCGAAAAAATGCAGGCGCAGATTTTCGCCTGGATGCCGTGGGTGTTCATGTTCATGCTGGGCCGTTTTGCGTCTGGTCTGGTCATTTACTGGGTCGCCAACAATACGATTACCTTTACGCAGCAGTATATCATCATGCGTTCGCAGGGCGTGAAACCCGATGTTTTCGGCAATATCAAAGCGGGTTTTAACCGCAAAAAGGACGCCGCGCCTTGAGCGCCCATATCGCTCAAATTTGGCGCCATCCAATCAAAGGCCACGGTCGCGAAGAAATAGCCGAAGCCGCACTCTCGGTCGGGCGCGGTATCCCGTTTGACCGGCGCTGGGCCGTCGCGCACGAACGTTCGTGTTTTGACATTTCCAGTCCGCGCTGGCAGCCGAGTTCAGAATTTTCGCGCGGTGCCAAATCACCCAGATTGCAAGCCATAGACGCCCAAACCGACGAACACCTTGGCAAAATCACCCTGACCCACCCCGACTGCGTGCCGCTGACCATCGATCCGGATAACGCCCGCGACGCCAATATGTTTATCCAATGGGTCATGCCCATTTCAAACGGCAGCCGCATGATGCCCGCGCGACTCGTGCGTGGCAATCAGGCCATGACCGACACAGATTTCCCGTCGATCTCGCTAATCAATCTGGCGTCGCACCGCGCGCTGGAAACGCATATGGAACGCGAACTGTCGCCGCTGCGCTGGCGCGGAAATCTGTTGATCGAAGGTTGGGAGCCGTGGTCGGAAAAAGCCATGGTCGGGCTTCATATTCAGGTCGGTGCTGCTATTTTGGAAATCCGCGAAGAAATAACCCGATGTACCGCGACAACCGTGAATGTCGCCACAGGCGAACGCGACGCCGACACACTGGGTGCGCTTCGTGACCTTGGACATCAGGAAATGGGCCTTTACGCCATTGTTGTCAAAGACGGAGAAGCGCGGCAAACCGATGCGGTGATCACGGTCCAGAAATGAGCGCGCAAATTCATCTTGCCAAGCATCCCGGGACCCGCTCCATCGAACAGGGCCGGAAACTGTTTGCCGGAACTTCGGATTTTTTGAAAGGTGTGGTCGCCATGGATGGCATGCCACCCGCTGACCGCATAGAGGTCTGTTTCGCGGGCCGTTCCAACGTAGGAAAATCCAGCTTGATCAATGCGTTGACCAGTCGCAAGTCATTGGCGCGGGCCTCGAACACGCCTGGGCGTACGCAAGAAATCAACTTTTTCACGCTGGCAGAAAGCCATTATCTGGTTGATCTTCCCGGTTACGGATTTGCCAACGCGCCTTTGAAAATTGTCGAAAAATGGCAACGCCTGCTGCGGTCCTACCTGTCCGGTCGCGCCACGTTGCGTCGGATTTTTCTTCTTGTTGATGCCCGTCACGGACTAAAAAAAGTCGACGGCGAAATTATGGATTTGCTTGACCGGTCGGCCGTGACATTTCAGGTGGTGCTGACCAAATGTGACAAGCTGAAAGCGCATGATCTGACTAAAATTCTGGACGGTGTCGGCAAAGGATTGCGCGATCACCCTGCCGCCTTTCCGCAGTTAATCACGACATCCAGTGTCAATAATGACGGTGTTGCCTTGCTGCGCGCCACGATCGCGGGCATTGAATAACTATCTTTGCCTTGGCAAACAAGATACGCGACCCTAAGACCACGCAAACACCAGCTTTGAGACGCATAATGGACACCCGCACTCGCCCGGACCGCGATCCGCAAGAAACCGCACGCACGTTAAGCGAAGCACTGCCTTATCTGCAGCGCTACGACGATGCTATTGTGGTGATCAAACTGGGCGGTCACGCCATGGGCGACGATGCCGCCATGGACAGTTTCGCACGCGACATTGTGCTGATGAAACAGGTCAACCTGAACCCCGTGATTGTGCACGGCGGCGGGCCGATGATCAACGAAATGCTGAAGCGCCTGAAAATTGAAACCAGTTTCGTCAACGGCAAGCGCGTAAGCGACCACGCCACCGTCGAGGTGGTCGAGATGGTGTTGTCGGGCCGGATCAACAAACGCATCGTGCAGGCGATCAATGATCAGGGTGGCCGCGCAGTCGGAGTATCCGGCAAGGATGCCGATCTGCTGGTCTGCGAACAGGCGGCACCCGATCTCGGGTTTGTCGGTCAGCCGGTCGCGGTCAATCCGAAGGTTCTGACCACCCTGTTTGACGCCGATTTCATTCCCGTTGTCGCACCGCTTGGCACAGGTCGCAATGGCGACACCTTCAACGTAAACGGCGACACCGCCGCCGGAGCCATTGCAGGTGCGCTAAAAGCCGACCGCCTGTTGCTACTGACAGACGTGTCCGGCGTCAAAGACGAAACCGGAGAAGTCGTCACCAGAATGACCCCTGCGCAGGTCGAAGCCATGACCGCCAAAGGCACGATCGCCGGAGGCATGATCCCCAAAACCGAAACGGCGTTGAAAGCCATGCACGAAGGGGTGCGCGCCGTGGTAATACTGGACGGCCGCACACCGCACGCCTGTTTGCTCGAACTGTTTACCGAACACGGAGCCGGCAGCCTGATAAGGCAGGATTAATTCACAACTTTGCAATTTGGACGTTGCCGTCCGTGCCCAAAACCAGACGAGAAACACAGAAACTGCATATGGAAAACGAAACCACACTCCGCCTGACCGTTTTTATCGGCTTGTTCATTGTCTTTGCCGGGCTTGAACAATTATTTCCGCGAAAAATTCTGGCCGTTGCGCGTCCCAAACGCTGGATGACCAACTGGATATTTGTGGTGTTGGGGTCGCTCACGGTCAATACGATGGCCAAAGTGCTGCCGTTCATTGCCGTGGGGGCCGCGATCGACGCCACCAACAAGGGTTGGGGTGTGTTAAATATTTTGGGCTTGCCCGTCATTGTCGAATTTCTTCTGGCGATTCTGATACTCGATTTTGCTATTTGGTTTCAACATCTTATCACCCATAAGATCCCGGTGCTTTGGCGTTTGCACCGCGTGCACCACGCCGATCGCGATATCGACGTCACCACGGCGCTGCGCTTTCATCCCGTGGAAATCGGCCTGTCGATGTTGCTTAAGATCGCGTTGGTTTACGCTCTTGGCCCTTCTGCAATTGCCGTGATTATTTTTGAGATACTTCTCAATGGCACGGCCATGTTCAACCACGCCAATATTCGTCTTCCCCTTGGTCTGGACTCCGTTGTCCGCAGCGTTCTCGTGACCCCTGACATGCACCGTGTGCACCATTCTGTCCACCGGGACGAGCACGACAGCAATTACGGTTTTTCACTCGTGTTTTGGGATCGCCTGTTCGGCACTTACGTGGCCCAGCCCAGGGACGGCCACGCTGATATGGTTATCGGATTGAAATGGCAGGACGACAGGCCGTCCAATATCCTTTGGGCATTATTTCTGCCGTTTTTTCGCAAGTGAATTTTGGGCACATAGCTGTGGCGGCCCACGCATGCGGTCTGGACGTCGTTGGTGCGTTCCACCCAAGTCAGGGCGACGGCGCACCCGGGAACACCGGTACTTTGGTTTTGCTAGGCCCCTACGAGCCGGGATTTTGGGATAGGTTGCAATCCAGCCCGGAATTCCAGGGCAACGTGGACAATCCGGTAGACGCGTGGTCGACGCGCGTCGTGACTACGCTCGCAAAAAATCTGGATGCCACCCCTTTATTCCCTTTTGGTGGTCCGCCCTATCATCCGTTCATCGCGTGGGCCAAATTGACGGGTTCTGTGTGGACTTCACCGGTTGGGCTGCTGGTGCACAGTCAGGCCGGATTGATGGTCTCCTTTCGCGGCGCGCTGGCGCTGCGTGAAAAGCTGAGCCTGCCCGCACCGCCTGTTTCCCCACCTTGCGACAGTTGTGCCAAGAGCCCCTGTCTGTCTGCGTGCCCGGTCGCGGCGTTGTCGCAACAAGGGTACGATACGGGGGCCTGTCATGGCTGGCTTGATACCGATGGTGGTCAGGACTGCATGCAGATGGGTTGCCGCGTACGTCGCAGTTGCCCTGTCAGCCAATCCTATGGCAGAATGAACGCACAATCGGCGCTGCACATGCGCGCCTTTCATAAAGGGTAAACATGAAACGCCTGATCCTTATCCGCCACGCCAAATCAAGCTGGTCAGGCAGTAACCCGTCCGACAAATTACGACCCCTGAACGAACGGGGCAAAGAGGCCGCGTTACAAATGGGGCAGTGGCTGCAGCGCGCCGATCATATGCCGGACGAAGTGATCACCTCGTCTGCGACGCGCTGCATTCAAACGTGGGAAGGGCTGGCCAAAACTTCGGGCAGTGCAGTCACGGCACGTCCTGAGGACGATCTCTACCTTGCTGACCTGCCCGCGATGCTGGCGGCACTGCAATCCGCCACTGGCAACACCGTTTTGATGCTTGGCCATATGCCCGGAATCGGTGCCTTTGCGCGCGCCCTGCGCCGTGACCCACCGCCACTACACGATCAGTTTTCCAAATACCCGACCGGCGCTGCAACTGTGCTTGAATTCAGGATCGACGACTGGCGCAATGCCCAGATTGGAATTGCCAAATTTATCGCCTACATGTCGCCCAAGGAACTGGCCTGACGTCCGACAGCGATTCGCGTTTTATTTGGGACATCCGACATCACCCACAAACGGAAAATCAGCAAAGCGCACAAAAATGCTCTTGAAAGAACATTTTCATATTCCTTCCAGGGAACTTTAGCGGCCCGCGGCCAATCAGCGACCAAATCTAATGTCCCAAAATCTGGCTGAGAAATAGTTTGGTCCGGTCGGACTGTGGATTATTAAAGAACGATTCAGGTTCATTCTGCTCCACGATTTGCCCCTGATCCATAAAGATCACGCGGTTGGCCACCTCACGCGCAAAGCCCATTTCGTGGGTCACCACGATCATGGTCATGCCGTCCTGCGCCAGCGCGATCATCGTATCAAGCACCTCTTTTATCATTTCGGGATCAAGCGCCGATGTCGGCTCGTCAAACAGCATGATACGCGGCTGCATACACAACGACCGTGCGATTGCCACCCTTTGCTGCTGACCACCCGATAATTGACCCGGGAATTTGTCGGCCTGTTCCGGAATTTTGACCTTTTCCAGAAAGTGCATGGCGATGTCTTCGGCTTCTTTCCTGGGCGTCTTGCGTACCCAGATCGGCGCCAGCGTGCAATTATCCAAAATCGATAAATGTGGGAACAGATTGAAATGCTGGAAACACATGCCGACCTCGGACCGGATGGTGTCGATATTTTTCAGATCAGACGACAGTTCTGTACCGTCAACGATGATCTGGCCTTCCTGATGCTCTTCCAGCGCGTTCACACAACGGATCAACGTGGATTTGCCCGACCCTGAGGGTCCGCAAACCACGATACGCTCGCCGCGCTGAACCGTCAGGTTGATGTCTTTCAACACGTGAAAAACGCCGTACCATTTGTTCATATTGGTAATCTGAATGGCGACCTCGTCGGACACTTTCATCTGAGAGCGATCAACCACTGCTTCTGCTGCTTCGGCCATTGTTGTATTTCCTTTTGTTAATGTCCGGTCTGAAGCTTGCGCTCCAGATACATCGAGTAACGCGACATCGAGAAACAGAAGATCCAGAACATCAGGGCAATAAAGCCGTAAAGTTCCCAAACGATCCCGTTCCAGGCTTGATTGGCGCGAATGGCGTTCGACAGGCCAATTGGGTCAAGCAACCCGATGATCGACACCAGCGTTGTATCCTTGAACAGGCCAATAAACGTGCTGACGATTGAAGGGATAGTGATTTTCAGCGCCTGAGGCATAATGATCAGGCGCGTCGCCTTCCAGAAATCAAGCCCAAGCGCATCAGCGGCCTCGTACTGGCCTTTTGGCAAAGCCGCCAATCCGCCCCTGATTACTTCGGCCATATAGGCCGACGCGAACAGCGTCACCATGATCATCACCCGCAGGATCAGGTCGAAATTGGTCCCCGGTGGCATAAAATAGTTCAAAAGCGTGGAAGCCACGAACAACAGGGTGATCAGTGGCACGCCGCGAATGAACTCGATGAAACCCACGCAGATGGTTTTAACCACGAACAAATGTGATTGACGTCCCAGTGCCAGCAATATGCCAATGGGCAGCGACAGCGTAATGCCCGTTACCCCGATAATGATTGACAACATGAAGCCTCCAAAAAAGGCACTTTCTACCGGCTCGAGCGAAATTGGTAGCAGGCTTTGCATCGTATCCGACGTAGCACCCGCCAACGTCAGCCACCAAATGACCGGCAGTAACATAGCCAGTATCATGGCACCCAGTGAACCAACCATGCGCGGTAATATAGACATTGCCGCAGCGCCGATCGCAAATCCGGCCAGAACGACAACCGGTAGCCAAACGGTTCCGCCCCAATACAACCAAAATCCGATAAACGGGTAGACACCCGAAAACCAAAGCGCCCTGCGCGGGAGCGATGCAAACAGAACCGGTGCAATGGCAACCAGCATCAAGACGAACGCCAGAATCGGACGCCAATACAGCTCTTGCGGATAAAATCCGAATATCAACTGCCTAAAGCGCTCGCGGATAACAGCCAAACAGGCACCTTCGGCACCATCGCCATATTTTGCGGCGATGGCCTCTCTACATTCACTCAGGCTTCCAACATTCCAGCTGCCGTGGAAAATCCATGGCACGATGCCGGCAAGCAAAAGATAGATGAAATATATCGCCGCCAGTGACAAAAGACTGTTGGGAATATTCGAAAACATGTTTGTGCGCAGCCAAAGAACCAACCCGGATTGCCCCAGCGGCGGTTCCTTTTCCGGCAACATTTCGGTGCGGACATACGAAACATTTGTCATTTTACCGCTCCCTCATCTTGATGGATTCGTTGTACCAGTTCATCAACAACGACACCGTAATCGAGACCGACAAATAGGCGGCCATCAACAGCATCAGGCTTTCCATTTCGCGTCCTGTCTGGTTTAGCGTAATGCCGCCTAACGTACCCGTAATGTCCATATACCCGACGGCAATCGCCAGCGAAGAGTTTTTGGTGATGTTCAGATACTGCGAAATCATTGGCGGAACGATTACCCGCAGGGCTTGGGGCAGGATGATCAGGCTCATCGTTCGCCCTGGACGCAGACCCAAGGCAAAGGCCGCTTCGGATTGCCCTTTGGAAACGGCCATGATGCCGGAACGCACGGTTTCCGCAATGAAGGCCGCCGTATAAAGCGTCAGTGCCAGCCAAAGCGCAATCAACGAATTGCGCATGTGGAATCCGCCTTTGAAATTAAAGCCCTTCAGTTCTGGATAAATCAGACCAATCGGCTGACCCATTGCAAAAAACACCAGCAGACTTGGCACAACAAAAATGCCCAGTTTGATCCAGAACGTCGGCAATTGCTGACCTGTGGAATCCTGACGTTTTCGTGCCCAACGCCCGAAAATTACGAGTCCGACCAAAGACAGCAGAAACGTAATTATCACAACGTTCGATCCACTAAAAAATTCAGGTTTCGGGATATAGAAACCGCGGTTGGTAAACGCCACGGAATCATTTAGATACATCGATGCCGTAGCGTTATCGCCACGAAAAGCTGATGGCTGCGGCAATGTTTCGATAAAAATGGCCATGGCCAGAACGATCCACAACAACACAGGCACGTTGCGAAAGCCTTCGATATATATGGTCATCAGCCGCGAAATAATCCAGTTTTTTGATAGTCTGGCAACACCGATAAACACACCCAAAAACGTGGCCGACAAGCACCCCATGACCGCCACAAGCAACGTGTTCAAAAGCCCGACAAGGGCGGCACGCGCGTGGGTCGAGGTACTGTCATATTCAATAAGGCGCTGGTTAATGTCGTAGCCCGACGGATGCGACAAAAAACCAAAACTAAGTGGTTTGCCCAATGCGGCCAAGTTTGTCGCGGCGTTGCTGGCAAGCCATCCAACCCCCAGCATAAACAAAATAAGAGCGATCGTTTGTAACGTCATCGAGCGGTAGCGTTTGTCGTATAGCAGTTGGCTAATACGAAATCCCTCTACCGCCGGTTCTGATATTGCGGTCATCTTACTGCGCTCCCACCCCGTTTTACCGTTGTCTTTGCGTGAATTTACCCGCATCGCACAACCGGTTTACTGTTACCCCAAACAGATATGAAAAGGGCGCGACCTGCGCCGCGCCCTTAACTCTTTTCCGATTAACGGAATGGAGGTGAGTAGATCAGTCCACCGTCTCTCCACTGGGCGTTCAGACCCCGTGCAAGACCAACGGCGGTTGCAGCGCCGATGTTGGCTTCAAAAATCTCACCGTAGTTACCGGCAACCGCGATCACACGCTGTGCCCAGTCTTGGTCCAGACCCAGCATCGCGCCGTATTCACCTTCGGTGCCCAACAGACGATTGATCTCTGGGTTGTTGGTGCCTTTAGCCATTTCTGACAGGTTGGCAGACGTGATACCCAGCTCTTCAGCCGAAATCAGCGCATTCAAAGTCCAGCGAACGACGTCGCCCCACTGATCGTCGCCGTGACGCACAAGCGGGCCCAAAGGCTCTTTGGAAATGATTTCCGGCAGAACCACGTGGTCGCCCGGATTTTCAAAGGCGGCACGGGTCGCGGCCAGACCGGACGCGTCCGTTGTCAGAACGTCACAAGCGCCCGACAGATACTGCTGCTGCGCTTCGGCGTTGGTTTCGATTGGCACGGGCTCGTAAGACATGTTGTTCGAGCGGAAAAAGTCAGCCAGGTTCAGCTCGGTTGTTGTACCGGTTTGGATACACACAGTTGCGCCGTCCAGATCTTTGGCCGAAGTCACGCCCAGCGATTTTGGCGCCATAAAGCCCTGACCGTCGTAATAGTTCACGCCAATAAAGGTGAACTTCAGATCCACGTCGCGCGAATATGTCCATGTAGTGTTACGGGCCAGCATGTCGACTTCGCCCGATGCCAGCGCGGTAAAGCGCGTTTTACCAGTTGTCGGTGTGAATTTAACAGCGTTGGAATCGCCCAGAACAGCCGCAGCAACCGCGCGGCAGATCGCGACGTCAAAGCCGCCCCAAACGCCATTGGCGTCAGGTGCCGCAAAGCCGATCAGACCGGTTGACACGCCGCACTGAAGCGAACCTTTTGATTTTACGTCGTCCAGCGTCCCTGCGGACGCCAGACCGGCGGCCAGACCTGCAACGGTCAGTGCGCCTAAGAATAGTGATTTTTTCATTGGTACCTCTTCCTGAAGATTTGTCTGTTAAATACAGACTTTGCTCCAGCCGTTATGGCCGGAATCAATTCGTGCTATATGGATCTCCCTCTTAGCGCGAACAGGGGAACAAATGCGCGCTGTCAGGTCAAGGTTCGATTTTGCAGTTGACCGTACGTAAACCACATAGGGCAGCCAGTGGCATAATGAACACAAGGCCTTGATCCGACTTCGGCCGCTAACTGGTGGGAAATGGATAAAGTCAGGGCAAAAGACGGTTTAGGCTCTACGAACCGAGTCGGTAGAATTCCAAAGCTTCCAAAAACGATTTTTGGTGCTGAACTGAGTCGGCTTCGGCGGCATCGTCAGACCCCCAGATCGCAGCCTGCCACGTCTCGTCAACCCGTGACAATTGCCAAAGATTTTCGGGTGATTCGAATTTGGCTATTACGGCAAGTGCAATAACTAACGAACCAGACAGCGTCACCAGATCATGGAATCCCGTCAGTTGAAAATCTGAAAGGGCGTGCATCGTTTCGGTTAGATTTTCAACCGACTGTTCGGGTTGGATCACCGGCATTAAACCCGCCGTCACATTGAGCGGGGCTTTGAACGTTTCATCGGCCCACCGCAGTAGAGGGTCCCACGCATCATTTTGTTTTTGCACCAATTCGTGCGGTGCCTCGGCGCGGTAACACAAAAGATCTGAGCCCGCATAACTGCCCAACATTTCAACGACCGCCGCGAATTGCGGACGCACACGGTCGATCGCGTCGTTGGCACGTCTTGTCGCGGGCATTGTTCCGGGGTCGACGAATTCGCCCTGCACATTCCATTCGTCAACGATCGCTTGTGCCAGCGCGCGTGTCGGCGTTTCCAAGGGTGATTTCGCCGGTGATTTCAAAGCCCGACCGTCCAGCGCCACCCCAAAACCACAGGTGGCGTCAGTTACGTGCGCCGCCGTCCAAAACCGCTTGCGTAAAGCCACGGTCATTTCACATCGGCAAATGGGTCGGCAGGGGCCCATTTTGTCGACCAGCCAAACGTGTCCCAACTGGATACCATATGGCTGGGCAGCGGGGCGGTAATCTGCAGGCTGGCCCCTCCGACGGGATGGCGCAACGTTATCGATCGTGCGTGCAGGTGAAGTTTTCGGCTGATGTCACCGCCCAGTTGCGCGCCCCACCCGTCGCCCTCGTTCACCTGTTTGTTGGTGCCATATTTGCCGTCGCCGATAATCGGATGCCCCAGTTCGGCCATATGCGCGCGCAACTGGTGCGTGCGTCCCGTCACCGGTACCAGAGCCACCCACGACGCTCGTTTGCCCGCCTGCTCCAGCACCGAATAATCAGTCTGGCTGAGCTTGGCACCCTTGTGCTGATCCACCTCATCAGGGTGAATGCAGATCATTTTTTCGCCTGCACCGTTTGGACCGTGGCCAGATGCCTTGACCAGCGCATATCGGATCGTGCCCATTTTTGGCACCGGGCTTCCAGCGACAATCGCCCAGTAAATCTTGCGACTCTGGCGCGCCTGAAATGCCTGGGCAAGCCCTGCTGCGGCGCGATGAATGC
>CAZPQL010000017.1:0-47259 GCA_964588725.1 uncultured Rhodobacterales bacterium | reverse complement strand
TGTTGCATCGCCACCCAGCTTGTATACCGCGGAAATAGTGATATCGGTTCCCGCAACGCGGACCATATCCTGGGCGTTGCTTGCAGTGCAAAAATTGTCAGAAACATCGTTTGTACAAATGCAATCATTTGACGTAACAAATTATCGTCCTCCTTAAAATAGAGGAAAAGAATACTGCATAACCTGTCTATCACCAAGCTTGGCTGTTTTCAAACCGCCGAATTACGGCTTTCCTCGATATAAATCTCGCGTAGCCGCCACGTCGCCGTCCCCGGCGTACCGTCGCCAAGCGTCACCCCGTCGATTTCGACAACCGGCATCACGAACGCCGAGGCCGACGTCGTGAAGGCCTCGTCGGCTTCCTGCGCCTCGGCAATGCTAAAGGCCCGTTCGACCACCTCCATCTGTGCCTCTCGCGCGAACCGTAACACCGCCTCGCGGGTGATCCCGTGCAGAATATCAGTCGACAATTCGCGTGTGATTATTTTACCGTCTTTGACGATATAGGCGTTGTTCGACGTCCCCTCGGTGACCAAACCGTCCTCGACCAGCCACGCATCATCGCATCCCTTGGCCTTGGCCATCATCTTGCCCATGCTGGGATAAAGCAGTTGCACGGTCTTGATATCTCGCCGCCTCCAGCGAATATCGTCGATCGAAATCACCTTGTTGCCACGCTTTGCAGCCGGACTGTCGGCCATACCCGGTTTATCCTGCGTGAACATCACCAACGTCGGCTCCACGCCGTCGGGATAGACAAAATCGCGATCTGCCGCACCGCGTGTGACCTGCAGGTAAACCAGCCCTTCGTCAACGTCGTTCAGCCGCACCAGTTCACGGTGAATTTCCAACAGCTCGTGTTTGGAACACGGTGCCCCCATTTCCAGTTCGCGCAACGAGCGTTCCAGCCGCTCGGCGTGCCCGTCAAATGAAACCAGTTTCCCACCCAGCACTGTGGTCACTTCGTACACACCGTCGGCCATCAGAAACCCGCGATCAAAAATCGAGACTTTGGCCTCACCTTCCGGCAAATACTCGCCATTCACAAAGACAGTGCGCGTCATGTTCGTCCCTTTCTCAGCCCCAAAGCTCCGGACTCGCCGGATGCACGCCGCGATGATCATATATCAGCGGATGCCTGCGGTCATGTTCCAATAACAACGGCCCGTCAAGATCGGTCAGCGCGGCGCCCTGCGCCACCAAAACGGCCGGTGCCATCGCCAGCGACGAGCCGACCATACAGCCAACCATCACCTTGAACCCCGCGTTCAGCGCGGCATCACGCAAGGCAAGTGCCTCGGTCAGCCCTCCGGTTTTATCAAGTTTGATATTAATGCAATCGTATTTTCCCACCAATGCGCCCAGCGAGGACCGGTCATGACAGCTTTCATCGGCGCAGACCGGCAACACCCGATCCATTTGCAAAAGCGCATCGTCATCGCCTGCGGGCAGGGGTTGTTCAACCATCTCGACCCCCAGTTCCGCCAGCATCGGTGCCAGTTTGGCGTAAACGTCCGGCGTCCATCCCTCGTTGGCGTCAACGATGATCCGCGCCATTGGCGCACCGGCGCACACGGCTTTTATGCGTTCTATATCTTTATCCCCTGCACCAAGTTTGGTTTTGAGCAACGGGCGAAACGCATTTTCTGCTGCTTGCATTCCCATGGCTTCTGGGCTGTCCAGCGACAACGTATAGGCCGTGATCTCGGGCCCCGGCGCGGGCAATCCGGCCAACCGCCACACCGGCACGCCGGCCTGCTTCGCCGCCAAATCCCACAAGGCACAATCCAAGGCGTTGCGTGCCGCGCCCGGTGGCAACGCCGATTGTAATCCTACCCGGTCAAACGGCAGGTCAAGCCCTTCGATCTGCGCGGCCACGCTATCCAGCGTCTCGCCGTAGCGCGCGTAAGGCACGCATTCGCCCAGTCCGCTAGCGCCGCCGTCGCTGATGCACACGGTCAAGACACGGGCCTCGGTGCGCGAACCCCGCGAAATCGTAAACACGCGGTCGAGCTCAAACACATCCCGCGTTACTGTCAGCTGCACAAAATCCCCATTTCAACTTTGCCCAAATACTCCCGCGCGGCGCGCATCCGGTCAAATACCGGCAAGCGCATCCACCAACCGCCCGGCGCCCTGCCGAAACGGGTCCACCGTTGGCAAGCCTAATTCAGTCTCGACGCCCGTCAGATATGCTAACGCCTCTGCCTCGCCCAAATGTTGCGTGTTAACCGATACCGCTACAACCTTGCATTCCGGATTGGCGACCAGCGCCATCTGTAACGCCGTATCGCGAAGCACCTCCAACGTAGGTTGATGGTATCCCGGTAATCCCCGCATGTGTTTGCGCGTGGGTTCATGGCACAGGATCAGCGCGTCAGGTTGCCCGCCGTGAATCAACGCCATGGTCACCCCGGAATAGGACACGTGATACAGCGACCCCTGCCCTTCGATCAGGTCCCAGTGGTCGGCGTCATTGTCAGGCGTCAAATACTCCACCGAACCGGCCATAAAATCCGCAATCACAGCGTCCAGCGGTACTCCGCCACCAGTGATCAAAATCCCTGTCTGGCCTGTGGACCGAAACGTCGCTTTCATGCCGCGCGCCAACATTTCACGCTCCATGGCGATGCCTGTGTACATTTTTCCCACCGAACAATCGGTGCCAACAGCCAAACACCGCTTGCCCGTGCGTGGCACGCCGGTGGCGATCGGGTAGGCCGCCGTCGGAACCCGCACGTCATGCAATGTGCAGCCGTTGGTCTGCGCGGCCGCGACCAATTCGGTTTCGTCGTTCAGCAGGCTGTGCAGCCCGCTGGCAACGTCGAATCCCGCCTCCAGTGCCTCTACCAACACTGCCTTCCAAGCCGCTGAAATCACCCCGCCGCGGTTGGCCACCCCGATCACCAGCGTTTTCGCCCCCACCGCTTTGGCTTCGGCCAGTGTCAGGTCAGGGATACCCATATCGGCATTGCATCCGGGCAGGCGAAACTGCCCGCTGACGGAGTCAGGCCGCCAGTCATTGATCCCCTGCGCGACTTTGGCCGCTAGCGCATCCGGCGCGTCGCCCAAAAAAAGCAAATAAGGTGTCTGAATCATGATGGTTCCCCTATGCGCATAATCGGGACTGTTTAGCAGATCGTTACGGGGAAAATTAGTGATTACGCCGGTTATATCACCAAAAAACGGCTGTTTTTTGCGCAAAATTCAATTTTTACCAAATTATCTTCCGCAAAATTCATTTACGCGCACTTTATGTATTATGGGCTTCTACCAGATCCACGCCCGCAACCGGCCGCAATACATGCGGTTTTTCCGGGTCGTACAGCGCGGAGTCAACGAACGCCTGCGTTTCGGCCATGCCCGGTCCGACGAAAATCAACGCCGTGCGCGTGATTTTGTGATTACGCACGTTTTTGCGAATATTCCCCAGTGTTCCACGGATGATCACCTGATCCGGCCATCCCACACGATAGGCCACGACCACGGGGCAATCAGCCCCGTAAAGCGGCAACAATTGCCGCTCGATCTCGCGCATATTGCGCACGGCCAAATGGATCACCAGCGTTGCACCGGTGCGCCCGAAATTGGCCAGAGTTTCGCCTCCGGGCATCGCGGTGGACTGCATCGACATCCGTGTCAAAACCAGACTTTGTGCCACTTCGGGGATCGTTAGCTCCTGCCCCATTGCCGCCGCCGCCGCCGCGTAGGCCGACACGCCGGGGATAATCTGATAGGTGATGTCCGCCGCATTCAAGAGCCTGATCTGCTCGGCAATGGCGCCGTACAACGACGGATCACCAGAATGAACACGCGCCACGTCCTCTTCGCGCGTATGCGCCGCGACGATCTCGGCGTGCGTGTCTTTCAGCGTCATTACTGCCGTATCCATCACCCGCGCCCCGCGCGGTGCGCAGGCCACCACGGCCTCCGGCACCAGCGAACCTGCGTATAAACACACGGGACAGGATTCGATTATGCGCCGCCCCTTCACGGTGATCAGGTCGGGGTCACCGGGGCCGGCCCCAATAAAATAAACAGTCATTTCCACACCCTATTCTTCATTTTTGCAAAAATACTCCGGGGGCACGAGGGGGCAGAGCCCCCCGCGCGGCCCAACACGCGCAGCGTGGCGGGAGCCCCCCTCATGATAGATCCCCGTCGATCCGACGCGCGTAACCGCGCGGCGTATACATGCGTGGCCCTTCACCCAGTTGTGCCAGTTTGGAATGCGACGACCCCACCAGAACCACGGTCAGCATGTCCACCTCGTCCACCCGAAGTTCGTCCAACCGCCGGTACCGCAGATGCTCCTCAGCCCTGCCCAGCGAACCCGCCAACATGACCGGCGTATCAGCCGGACGGTGGCGCAACAAAATATCGCGTGCCTCAGTCAACAGCGTGCGCCGCCTTTTGGACACCGGATTGTAAAACGCAATCACGAAATTCCCTTCAGCCGCCGCTTTGATCCGCATGACGATATCGCCGCGCGGGGTCAATAAATCCGACAGCGAAATCGCACAAAAATCATGTCCCAGCGGCGCGCCCGCCCGGGCGGCTGCGGCTTGCAGCGCCGACACGCCGGGGGCTGAAACAACATCGACGCGCCGCGCCGCGTCGCTGACACCCTGTTGTTCAGGCCCGCGATCAAGCAGTTCGAACACCAGCGCCCCCATGGCGTATATCCCCGCATCACCCGAGCAGATCAGCGCAACGTTGTGCCCGCGTCCCGCCGCTTCCAGCGCGTAACGGCAGCGATCTTCCTCGCCACCCAGCGGAAAATCTGCGCGTTTTTTGCCATGCGCCAAAGCCCCCAGCAGGTCGATATAAAGCCCGTAACCCACCAGTTCATCCGCAGCCGCGATCAGCGCCGAAGCCTCGGGCGTGCGCCAGCTGTTTTGCCCCGGCCCAATGCCGACTATCGACAATTTGCCGCGTGACCGCCCCGCGAGATCGGTTAAAACCTCCACACTGCGCGACAGGGCCACGGTGGCGTTTGCAGACTTGCGTTTTGGCACGACCAGTTCCCCGTCGTCCCCGATCATAGCCAGCGCCGCGCCCTCGGCCACACCGTGACAGCCCACTTCGGCAAAGACCACGTCTGACGGATTTTCCAGCCGGTCAAGCTGCGCTTCAAGCGCGGGTGCACCGAACAACCGATATGGCACACCCAGCTTTTTCGCGACCTCGATCATCGTCGGCTCGTCGCCTTTCAAATCCAACGACGCCACCGCCGCGACGCACCCCGGTGCAATTCCGGCCTCTTGCAATACACTCTGTACAAGTGTCCACATTTCACCGGGATCGCAACCACGCGCGCAACCCAGCCCAAGCACAAACTTCTGTGGGTGATAAACAAGCCGTGCTTCTCCTCCGACATCGGGCCGTTCCGTCGCAACCAATGTGATCTCACCGACCGGATCATTGTCCATTTCAAACGGCAGCGCCCCTTGCAACCGCGCGGTCGCCCCCGATAACAGCGCCATCATTACGGATTTCGCGTTTCCCGGATTGGCCAGCGTCCACCCCGCCGGCGGTTCGTCGAGCGCCACGCCCAATGCCACATCACCCGCCGTTGTCACAGCCGCCGTGCCCTTCAGAATCGCGGCGATCCGCCGTGCCAGACGGTTGGCACCGCGATGTCCTCCCAGCACCGGCACGACCACGCCGCCATCGTCGGCAACAGAAATCACCGGTGGTTCGGTCAGCTTATCCGCCACCAAAGGTGCCACCGCGCGCACCAGAATTCCGGTTGCGCAGACACCGATCACCGGCACTTTCGCACCAAACAGGCCGCGCACGTGATCCAACGCATCGGGAAAATAGGCATCCGCTGTCGTGACGCGCCCCTGTCTGCCGTGAACCTGAAAACCCAGCGCGGCAGCAATGCGGTGCGCCACGTCCTCGCCGCTTTTTGACAGACATATCACCACCGGTTCTACAGCCACGGATCGTTCCCCTTGGTAATCAGGATCATCGAAAAATACGGGGCGGTGTCAGGGGTGTCGGCGAGCGGCAAAACCACTTCGTCCGGCAGAGTCGCGCGCTCTATATATCGGGCGTACCGCGTCAGGTTCAGCCGGTCCAGTACGCCACGAATCTTGGCCAAATGCCGCCCGACCTTCATGATCGCGACAGCCTGTGCCACCTCGATGCGTGCGGTCATATCCGTCTCGTTCAGCGTTCCCGGGATGACCGTCAGAACCTCGTTGCGCGCCGCCAGCGGACGCCCGGCAACTGCTGCGCAAGCGGTGATCGACGTCACGCCGGGAACCACTTCTGTTTCAAATTCACCGGCGAGGCGAGAAAACAAATACATGAACGAACCGTAAAAAAACGGGTCGCCCTCGCACAACACGGCGACGTCCGCACCCCGTCGCAATTCTTTCGCTAGTGCGCGTGCGCCCCCGTCGTAAGCGGCCTGCGCCGGGGCACGATCAACCGTCATGGGTATAACTACGGCGATTTCGCGGGTATTCGGCGCAATGAACCGCGCAGCTATGGCACGGGCAAAACTGTCCACTCCCGTCAGTTTCGGATAGGCCAGCACGCGCACAGACGTGATGATCCGCTGCGCTTTCAGCGTCATCAACTCTGGATCGCCGGGACCCACGCCGACGCCGTAAAGCTTACCGCTCATCGTTTCACCACAGACCATTGTGTCACCGGACGCGCCGGGTTCCACGCCAGACCGGCACCCAAAGGTTCAGCACGCTGCACCTGAATTCTGGTCAATGCGCCGCCATATTTGCCGCACAACTCCCCGAGCAACGTTTCGCTATGCAATGTCACCGCGTTGGCGACCAGCCGCCCCGGCCCGCGCAATGCCGCCCAACATGCCTTTACAACTTCATGGCTCAAACCACCGCCAATAAACACCGCGTCGGGGCGTGCCAGCCCGTCAAGCGCGGCGGGGGCTTTGCCCTCGATAACCTGAAAACCCGGGACACCCAGCGCCTGGGCGTTGGCCCGCGCCAGCGTGCGACGTTCGGCTTTTATCTCGACGCCGATGGCCCGGGCATCGCGCGCCGCGCGCATCCATTCCACGCCGACTGATCCGCAGCCGCACCCCACATCCCACAAAACTGCACCCCGCATCGGCATAAGCCGCGCCAGCGTCACTGCGCGAACCTCTGATTTCGTCATGGTGCCGTCGTGCGCGAACGCGTCGTCGGGTAAGCCCGGCACCCGGGGTAAAACGTGCGCGTCGCTGTCGCTGATACATTCGACCGCCAGCGTATTGAACGCGGGCACGTCGTGCGCCCACGAGGACGCCACGCCGTCGAACCGTCGCTCGTCAGCCCCGCCCATCGCTGCCAGAACGGTCAATTTACTTTGTCCAAAACCGCGCGCGCACAGAAATCCAGCGATCTGCGCCGGCGTTTCTGAACCCGTCGTCAGGATCAGCAACCTTTGCCGGGGCTGGATAAACCCGATCATCTGCTCCGCCGGCCGCCCGTGCACCGTCAATGTCTCAAGGTCCGCCATCGACCAGCCCATGCGCGCCGCCGCCAGTTGAAATGCACTGATCTGCGGGTGATAGGTAATTTCGGCGGGATCAACCGCGCGCCCGATCCGCGCGCCGACCGAAAACCACAAAGGATCGCCGGTCGCCAATACAACCACGCGACGGCCTTTGAAACCGACCAACAGATCAATCAGCGCATCGAACGGCGACGGCCACGCGACGCGCTCGGCTGTTACTTCATGCGCAAGCAGGTGGTGCCGGTCGCCGCCGACGATGACCTGCGCGGCCAGAACAACAGCGCGCGCCGCAGGTACCAGCCCGTCCAGCCCGTCCTCGCCAATCCCGACGATATGCAGCCACGGCGCGTCCACGTTACGATGCCTTCGCTATTGTAATAAGACTCATGCCGACGCCTCGGGCAATCCCGCTGCCAGCGCGTTCACCGCTGCCGAGGCCATGGCCGAACCGCCACGCCGCCCCCGAAGCGTTACAAATGCGCACCCGCGTGGCCGCGCCGCCAGCTCTGCCTTGCTTTCAGCCGCCCCGACGAACCCCACCGGAAACCCAAGGATAACCGCCGGTTTTGCCCACCCCTGATCGAGCAGTTCAAGCAGATGAAACAACGCCGTGGGTGCGTTGCCAATCGCGACTACCGCCCCGTCGATTCGGTCTGCCCACAATTCTACCGCTGCCGCAGAGCGCGTATTGCCGATCAAAGCGGCGTGATCAGCAACGCCGCTGTCGTTCAACGTCACGACGACGTCATTGCCTGCGGGCAAATTCCGCCGGATAACTCCGGCACCGACCATTTCACAATCGCACAGTACCGGCGCGCCGGCCTCAAGTGCAGCGCGTCCAACCGAAAAGGCATCTTTGGAAAACGCCAGACGATCCGCCACCTCGACCATACCGCACGCATGAATAAGACGCACCGCCAGCGACGCCATGCCATCGTCAAAACGATCCAGCGATGCTGCACAGCGCACCGTCTGAAATGACTGCCGATAAATCTCTGCCGGATCGCGCACGTATTTTAGCGCCGTTCGGGCAGAGCGGCCTGCGTGCGGACCCGATGACCGGTTGTCCCCTGTCATTTGCGCCGCGCGCTTTCGGGACCATGCGGGTGATCCGCGTGGGGGTATGCGTGATGGTGGTGGTGGTGATCGTCACCGTCATCGTGGTGATGATGCTGGTGCCCGTCCATATCCAACCGGCATTCGCCTGTGCAAAAATCGCCGCACAACCGACAATCTGCCACGTTAGAGCCGGGTGCCTGCGCGCCCTGCCCCTCGACATGGTGATGGTGACTTTCTTGTTTCAGGCCAACCTCGGCCTCAAACCCAAGCACCTGCACGCGGTATTTGCACAAGGCGCAATTCGGTGGCGGTACGTCACCTACCTGCTCGACGATCCGCTGCGCAAAAGTTTCCAATACCTGTGCGTGGTCGTTCAGATATCCGGCTTTTACGAATTGAATATCGGGATGCGCCGACGCCACCTGATCGGTAAATCCATAAATCCGGTCTATCAGAATGCCTGTGAACAGGAAATAAGGGAATACGACAATGCGTTTATATCCCAGGCGCGCGGCGTGCGTCAGGCAGGGAGCGACCAACGGAAACGTGACACCCGAATAGCCAACTTCGAGCCAGCCAAATCCCATGCCTTCCTGCAACATCCGTGCAATTTTGGCGACATTGCCGTTGGCGTCGGGATCCGAGGCGCCCCGCCCGATCACCACCAGACAGGTCTCTGACAGCGGCACCTCGCCCAAATCGGCGTTGGCCCGATCCACCGCGTCGCGCACGCGGTCACCTGCCGCCGCGATCATTTTGGGGTCAACGCCCAACTCACGTCCATAGCTGACCTGAATGCCGTGTTTGGCGGCGTAGGTATTGAGCACAGTCGGGATATCGTTTTTGGCGTGCATGGCGGCAAACAACATGCCGGGCACAGCCAGAATTTTGGTGCAACCCTGTTCGCGCAGCTTGTCGAGCCCCAACCGGATCACGGGGTTGGCAAACTCCAGATAGCCGTATTCAACTGGCCACTCCGCTGGCAACAGCGCAGGCAGTTTTTCCGCCAAAACCGCAAATTCATCCACCGCCGCCTGCGAGCGCGACCCGTGCCCGCAAATCATTACACCTATTTTGGCCATATTTTAACGCCCCTTTTTGCACCAAAAAGAGGCAAAAGCCCGTCAGGCCCCGACGATGTTGCCTGCGATCCCCAATTCGGGTCGATCGCGCTGCAACGCACCTCTCCGGCCCCGCACGGGGCTTCGTCGAATAAGGGTATAATCCCGGTCGATCATGTGATGCAATGTAATTGCAACATCAAGGGATGGGTTTTATGGGCCAGTTGATCGATGGGAAATGGCGCGACGACAGCGTTGCACCCAATGACAAATTCACACGGGCAGAACCGATGTTTCGCAACTGGGTCACACGCGACGGATCAACGGGACCAACGGGAAAAGACGGTTTCAAAGCTGAATCGGGGCGATACCATCTTTATGTGTCCTATGCCTGTCCCTGGGCGCACCGCACGTTGATTTACCGCGCGATGAAGGGCCTGCAAAAGCACATATCCGTAAACGTCGTGCATCCCGAGGCGCTTGACAAAGGCTGGTCGTTCAACAGCGATTTCCGTGGCGCAACGGGCGATCAATTGATGGCCAAGGCGTATCTTTACGAGGTTTATCAAGCCTCGGACCCGCAGGTCACCTGCCGCTCCACTGTGCCGATCCTGTGGGATAGGCAGCGCCACGAGATCGTTTCAAACGAATCCTCAGAAATTATCCGCATGTTCAACACCGCGTTTAACGCCGTCGCGCAAAACGACGACGATTACTACCCGACCGCGCTGCGCGACGATATCGACGAATTGAACACCCGCGTTTACGATACGCTCAACAACGGGGTGTACCGCTGCGGGTTTGCCCGCACGCAAGACGCGTACGACGAGGCGGTCACCGAGCTGTTTGACACCATGGACTATCTGGAATCGCGCCTGCAGTCGCAGCGCTTTCTTTTGGGCGATCGCCTGACCGAGGCCGATCTGCGCCTGTTCCCTACGCTTGTGCGGTTCGATCCGGTGTACAACGGCCATTTCAAATGCAACATCAAACGGCTGGTCGATTATCCTGCGTTGTGGGATTATACACGCGCGATCTATCAGATACCGGCAATCAGGGACACGGTCGCATTCGACCACATCAAGCGGCATTATTATTTTTCCCACGAAAGCATCAACCCAAAACGGATTGTACCCTCAGGGCCGGTTATCGACTTTGATGCCCCAAGTAGCCGCACATAACGGGTGGGCTTTCATGCCTTGCAACCCAGTGCGCGCAGGGATAATTCTGCGGTGACCCCGCGCTGATCAGGACGATTTCCATGCCCCACAGTGACCCTAAAACGCTTGTGTCCACTGACTGGCTGGCCGCGCATTTCGACGACCCTGATCTCAGAATTTTGGACGCGTCATGGTATCTGCCAGCCGCGGCGCGCGACCCCAAAGCCGAATACGGGGAAAAGCACATTCCCGGCGCGCGTTTCTTTGACATCGATGACATATCCGACAGCAGGTCTGACTTGCCTCACATGATGCCGCCACCTGAAAAATTCATTGCCCGCATGCGCGCCATGGGCGTGGGCGACGGGCATCAGGTGGTGGTGTACGACAGCCACGGCATATTGTCTGCTCCGCGCGTCTGGTGGACGTTTAAGCTGTTTGGCAAAACCGATGTTGCCGTGCTTGACGGTGGACTGAAGAAATGGCTGGCCGAGGGGCGCGACGTCGAAGACATGCCCCCGGTTTTGCGCGACCGCCATATGACCGTTCAGCGTAACGCCGCATTGATCAAGGACGTGACTCAGGTGGCGGCGTCGGCCAAGCTCAAAGACGCACAAATTCTGGATGCCCGCGCACCCGGGCGATTCCGTGGCGAGGATCCCGAGCCGCGTAAAGGCCTTAGGGCTGGGCGCATTCCGGGCTCTTACAACGTGCCGTTCAACACGTTGCTCAACGATAACGGCACGCTAAAGAACGACGCCGAGCTGACTCAGATCATGCAGGGCTCGGGTCTTGATCTGGCGCGCCCGGTCATCACGACCTGCGGGTCGGGCATATCCGCAGCGGTCCTGTGTCTGGCGCTTTCCAAAATCGGCCACAAAGATCATTCGATGTACGATGGTTCTTGGGCCGAATGGGGTATGTACGATGATCTGAAAATCGAGGTGGGTTAAATGCTGGGGAATATCAAAGCGCAAGCACCGGATAAAATCCTGCAACTGATGCAGCTGTTCAAGGACGATCCACGCCACGACAAAATTGATCTGGGCGTCGGGATTTACAAGGACGCGCACGGCAACACTCCCGTTATGCGCGCCGTCAAGACGGCAGAAAAACAGCTCTGGGAAGTTGAATCCACAAAGAAATATACCGGGCTGGTTGGCGATCCGGCCTATCACGCCGTGATGACCGATCTGGTCTTGGGCGATAGCGTGCCGCACGACCGTATCGCCGCAGCGCACACCCCCGGCGGGACAGGTGCCATTCATATGGTTCTGGAACTGATCCAATGGGCCGATAAAGATGCGACAGTGTGGATCAGCAACCCTACGTGGCCCAACCACCCGTCGATCATCCGGCATTTGGGCATGAATATGGCGTCGTACCGCTATTTCGACGACACCACCTGTGCCGTTGATTTCGACGCGATGCTGGCGGATTTGGGTGCTGTCAAAGCCGGTGACGTCGTGCTGTTGCACGGGTGTTGTCACAACCCCACCGGCGCAAATTTGAACGCGACGCAGTGGGCCGGGCTGGCCGGGCTTTTGCAGGAAAAAGCCGCGATCCCTTTCATCGACATCGCTTATCAGGGTTTTGGCGACGGGCTGGATGCGGATGCTGCCGGTGTGCGTATGCTGGCAACCAAATTTCCCGAAATGTTCATTGCCGCCAGTTGTTCAAAAAATTTCGGTATCTACCGCGAGCGCACAGGCATCGTTCTGGCGATCGCGGACAGTGCTCAATCCAAGGCGTTGACGCAGGGGATGCTGGCGCATCTGAACCGGCAGAATTTTTCATTCCCGCCCGATCACGGCGCAAGGTTGGTGACAATGATCCTTGCTGACTCCGAGTTGCGTGCCGATTGGCAGGCCGAGCTGGAAGACGTGCGTCTGGGCATGTTGGCGCTGCGAGGGCAACTTGCCGGTGAATTGCAGGCCTTGTCCGGATCCGACCGCTTTGGTTTTCTGGCAGATCACCGCGGGATGTTCTCGCGCATCGGCGCGACAGAAGCACAGGTCATGGCCATGCGGGAAAAACACGGCGTTTACATGGTCGGAGACAGCCGCATGAATATTGCCGGGCTTAACCCCGAAACCATTCCGCAACTGGCGCGCGCCATCATCGACGTAGGCGTTTAAGCCGCGTGGCTTTTCTGACGGACCTGACGCCAATCGACTGGTTGGGTATCGTTGGCGCGCTGATCATCGTGATCGCCTACTTCGGTGTCTCGACCGGCCTGGTCAAAGCAAGCGGTGCCGTTTTTCATCTGGTTAACCTTTTGGGTGCGGGGCTTATATTGTTGTCGCTTTATTTTCTGCCCAACCCCGCCGCTATCGCAATGGAAGTAATGTGGTCGCTTATTGCTATCGGAGCGCTGGCGCAGATATATTTTCGCAAACGATAGACCTTGTGGCGGGTTGGATTTCATTCTAACAGGCGCGGGTTCGCCAAATCGCGCGAATAAAGTATCCGCAACCTTTTCAAAACGGAGAACCCCATGTCCCGCACCCTGCTGCCTGGCATCATCGCCATGGCTGTCATTGTCGTTGCTTCAAACATTCTGGTGCAGTTTCTGTACGGAAACTGGCTGACCTATGGCGCGTTTACCTATCCATTTGCATTTCTTGTCACCGACGTGATGAACCGTGTTTACGGTGCCTCCGCCGCGCGGCGTGTGGTGCTGATCGGCTTTGCCGTGGGTATCACCAGTTCGTTCGTCGGCACCCAGATCATGGGCGAGTTTGGCCCTCTGGTGACGATGCGCATTGCGATTGGATCGGGTGTCGCGTTTTTGACGGCCCAATTGATCGATATTTTGGTCTTTAACCGCTTGCGCGAAGGTCGGTGGTGGCGCGCACCGCTGGCGTCCACGATCGTGGGCTCAAGCCTTGATACCACGATTTTCTTCACGGTTTCGTTTTCGACCAGCCTGATCTGGCTGGAACCCGGCAACGATGTTTCGTGGGCCAACGAAGTTTTGCCCCTTCTGGGACAGGGACCGCAGGCCCCTTTGTGGGTGTCTCTGGCCGTGGCCGATTTTGCCGTCAAACTACTGATTTCACTGATTGCCCTGCTGCCGTTTCGCTTGCTTGTAAACAAAATGTTGGCATCCGGCGTATAATTCATTTTGCGTTTAGACGAAGATGTGGCACCATACCTGCGATAACAACAATCGAAAGGAGGTGATCCAGTGTCAAAAGAGATAGTGGAGCAAGTGATCAGACCAATGCGTGAGGTGGCCAAAAGTTAGTCACCGGCACGTTGGCAGGATCGCACGGGTTACAGGCCCGGTTGATCAGCCTCCATGCTCTTATAGCAATTGAAGGGGCCGCATGAATTTGCGGCCCCTTTTGATTGCGCTGCCCAGTTGGGTTATGAGCCACCTATGATCAGAATAAACAACGACATCACGTTACAGGATTGGGAAGTCTCCGTGAATTTCACGCGGTCCTCAGGTCCGGGCGGGCAGCACGTGAACAAGGTGGAAACGGCTGTGGAACTGCGGTTCGAGGCCGCCCGATCTCCGGCGTTGGCGGGAGACGTGAAAGCCCGTCTCAAACGCCTTGCCGGCAGGCGCTGGACCAAGGACGGCGCGGTGATCATCACCGCCGAAAAGCACCGCAGCCAGCACATGAACCGCGCGCTAGCCGAAGAAAAGCTGGTAGAACTGATTGTCGCGGCCCTGCACCGCCCGAAAAAACGCATACGCACCCGCCCGACCCTGGGATCGCAGCGGCGGCGCATGGACAGTAAAACCAAGCGCGGCACGGTCAAAGGATTGCGCGGCAAAGTGACAGGCGAGGATTAGCGTCTGGAGCGTTTGACCGTGGTCTTGCGGTCAGATTTTGCCCGCTTGCCTTTGCGCGAAAAACCCTTCCGCCCGCGTCCGCCTCTTTCCATGCCAACCGGCATGTCCTTGCCGTTCACGCTTAACAGTTCAAACAGCAACCCACCGGTGACCGGGGTTGCCTCGCGCAGTTTCACCTTGACCGGATCGCCAAGCGCTATGCGTGTTTTGCTCTTTTGGCCGGTCAAAGTCTGCGCATTTGCGTCATGATCAAAATACTCGTTGCCCAGCGTCGACAGCGGCACCAACCCGTCGGCACCGGTCTCCAGTAATTTCACGAACAGCCCAAAGCGTGCGATGCCGGATACGCGACCCGAAAATTCGCCGCCAACGCGCTCGGAAAGGAACATCGCCAGATAGCGGTCAGACGTGTCGCGTTCCGCCAGCATTGAACGACGTTCGGTTTGGGAAATATGTTCTGCGGTTTCCTGAATATTCTCAACCTCGTCAAACGTCAGCCCATCCTCCCCCCAGCCGTGTTGCGCGATCAACGCGCGATGCACGACCAGATCACTGTAACGTCTGATCGGTGAGGTAAAATGCGCATAGCGGTGAAGCGACAGGCCGAAATGCCCGGTATTCTTTGGCGAATAATACGCCTGCGTCATCGACCGCAGCACCGCCATATTGATAGTTTCGGCGTTGTCGCTGCCTGCTGCACCATCCAGCAAACGGTTCAAATGCGCCGTCTTGATCACCTGTCCCTTGGCCAACACCAAACCGGTGTTCTGCGCGATGTCGCGCAGTGCGTCCAGCTTTTCGCGTGCCGGTTCTTCGTGCACGCGAAAAAGCGCGGTCTGGCGATTGGATTGCAGCGTTTCGGCTGCACAGACGTTGGCCTTTATCATGCATTCCTCGATCAGACGGTGCGCATCCAGCCGTTCTTTGAACGCCACTGACGTTACCTTTCCGTCATCGGCAAGCTCTATTCGCCGTTCGGGCAGATCAAGATTGAGAGGCTGACGTTTATTACGTGCGACCGTCAGCGCCGCAAAGGCCGCGTACAGCGGTTTGATCACTTGATCCAGCAACATCGCGGTCTTTGCGTCCGGCTTTCCATCCGCGGCCGATTGCACCTGCTGGTAGTTCAGCGACGCCACAGACTTTATCAAACCGCGGGTAAACCGATGCGACTTTTTTTGGCCTTGGGCGTCAATAATCATTTCAACCGCCAGACACGGGCGCGCGACGTTTTCGTGCAGCGAACACAGATCGGCAGACAGGTCCATCGGCAACATCGGCACCACGCGGTCGGGAAAATAGGTTGAATTACCGCGCCGGCGCGCCTCGCGGTCGAGATCGGAACCGGGTCGCACGTAATGCGCCACATCGGCGATCGCCACCCAGACGATGAAACCACCAGCGTTTTTGGGGTCTTCATCGTGGATCGCCAGCACAGCGTCGTCGCGGTCGCGGGCATCGGCGGGGTCGATGGTGACAAGCGGCAAATGCCGCAGGTCTTCGCGATCATCAGGCGTTCTAACGGGCTTTGCGGTGCGGGCCTGTGTCAGAACGTTTTCGGGAAACTGCAGCGGAATACCGTGGGTATGAATAGCGATCAACGACACCGACTTGGGTGCACTTGGGTCACCCAGACGCGCCGTGACCCGCGCGCCCGGCAGTCCCAATCGCCCGGGCGGTGAGGTTTGTGCGGCCTCGACCAGCTCGCCGTCGCGCGCATCATGCGCGTCGGCGCTGTCAATCCGCCATTCGCGGTCGAATTTCTTATCAATTGGGATCAGGCGACCGCCCTCGGGTGTTGAGCGGTAAATACCCAGCAGGCTGGTGGGTCCGCTGCCGATGCGCCGGATCAGCCGCCCTGTATAGTCGTAATCCTCGCCCGGCGTGGAGGTCAGTCGTGCCAATACACGATCTCCGGTCCCCGGTGCCGTCCCGTCGCGCGTCGGGATCATCAACACCTTGGGACGGGTCGCGTTCCCTGCCCATTCAACCGGTTCTGCAATCAGGTCTCCGTCTTTATCAGGCCCGGTGATATGCAGGACCGACACCGGCGGCAGGGTCTCTGAATCGCGTGGGAACTTGTGCGGTTTCGCGATAATTCCCTCAGCCGTCAATTCCCTGATCAGTTTTTTAAGATCGATCCGCGCAGCGCCCTTGATCCCGAACGCCCGTGCAATATCGCGCTTGTTGCCTTTTCCCGGATTGTCGTTGAGCCACGAGATCAGCGTATTTTTGGAGGGGATTTTTTTCATGCTTAACGTTGGCCGGTCAAACCAGGACGTCCAGTTTTTCCTGTTGCTTCAACCCAAAAACCCGCTTGTAACGTTCGACTTCATCGGCGGGGCCCATCGATTTATTAGCGTTGTCAGACAGTTTCACGGTGGGCCTTCCTTCGGCTGCAACAGCTTTGCACACCAGCGAAAATGGCGCCAGACTGTCGTCCTTCATTAACCCGCGAAAATCGTTGGTCAACAGGGTTCCCCAACCAAAACCGACTTTGACGCGGTCGCGAAACTGCGCGCTAAGCATTTCAATCTTGCCAACATCCAACCCGTCGGAAAAAATGACCAATTTATCGCGCGGGTCCTGACCGCGGTTTCGCCACCACGTGATCGCCGCTTCGGCGCCAAATTCGGGCGAGCCGCTGTCAATGCGTATTCCGGTCCATCTGTCCAGCCACGCGGGCGCATTTTCCAGAAACCGTTTGGTGCCAAAGGTATCCGGCAGTGCGATCAAAAGATTGCCGTCGTGTTCCTCCTGCCAGTTTTCCAGCACTTTGTATGGCGCGCGCGCCAATTCCGCATCGTTTTTTGCCAGCGCCGCATAGACCATGGGCAATTCGTGTGCGTTGGTGCCGATAGCTTCGACTTCGCGTCGCATAGCGATCAGACAATTCGACGTGCCGGTAAATTTGTCACCTAAGCCTTCGATCATCGCTTCAACGCAACGGTTTTGCCACATGAACCCGTGACGGCGCCTTGTGCCAAAATCGGCGACACTCAGGTCCTCGATTTGATTGAGGCGCTCGATTTTCTCCCATAGTTTTGTCATTGCGCGCGCGTAAAGCACTTCGAGTTCAAAACGACCAAGAGACATGAGCGCATTGCGCGTACGCAGTTCCATCAGGATCGACAGCGCCGGAATTTCCCACATCATCACTTCGGGCCATGTGCCCTCAAACGTCAGTTCAAACTGCCCGTCGCGCACGCTCAGATGATAAGGTGGCAGGCGCAGATTTTCGAACCACTCCATGAAATCGGGGCGGAACATTGCGCGCTTGCCATAAAACAGATTGCCGCGCAGCCATGTGCTTTCACCGCGCGACAGCGAAAGCGAGCGCACATGGTCCAGTTGTTCGCGTAGTTCACCTTCGTCAATCAGGTCGGCCAGCCGAATATCAGTGCTGCGGTTGATCAACGCAAACGTAACGCGGGTGTCGCGACTGTGACGAAACACCGATTGCGCCATAAGCAGTTTGTAGAAATCGGTGTCGATCAACGACCGCACGACCGGATCGATTTTCCAGCGACGGTCGTAAATGCGTTTGGCAATATCCATGCCTAGACGACCTTTACGCCGTGGTCTGCCATGTCGCGCATCGCCTCTTTCAGCGATCCGTCCATGTCGATGGCGCGGCAGGCCCGTTCTATAAGCGTAACGTTAAACCCGAGTTTGGCCGCGTCCACTGCGGAAAAGCGTACGCAAAAATCAGTTGCAAGCCCGACTACGGTCACATCTTTGACGCCCCGGTCGCGCAAATAACCTGCGAGACCCGTCGACGTCACGCGGTCGTTTTCGAAAAAGGCAGAGTAACTGTCGATGGCGGGGCGAAATCCTTTGCGGATGATCAGATCGGCCGATTGCGTGTCGAGATCGCTGTGAAATTCAGCGCCATCGCTGCCCTGCACGCAGTGGGTCGGCCACAGAACCTGAGGCCCATAAGACATTTCTGTCAGCGAAAACGGTTCGGCACCGATGTGATTGGCGGCAAATGACCGGTGCTCTGCCGGATGCCAGTCCTGGGTCAAAACCGTGATAGCAAAGTCTTTTTGCATCGCGTTGACGGCCGGTACGATTTCGTCACCGCCCGCCACGGCCAGCGCGCCGCCCGGACAAAAATCATTTTGGATATCGATGGCGATCAGGGCCGCTTCTGACATTGGACCGACTTTCGGTTAACAGCGCTCCAGTGGTAAACAGCCAACACGGCGGGGTCAATGAGAGCCGGTGCCGCAGTCAGTCCGATGAACGTACAGAAAGTCTTGTCAAATTGTTAAAAATCTAATTGGTATAAAGTGTTGAACCTTTTTCGGGAAATCCGTGTTTGTCGCTCACTGCCGCAGAAAATGACTTGCTGTCTGCATACGCCGAATTGACCGATGCACGGGTTTTCGTTCACGATCCCGCGCAGGCCAAAGTTCTCGGGCGGCTGCAAGAGCTGGGTAACCAGTTGGTACGCGGGTCATCGTCCTTTGCAAGAATGTTATTGGGCACCAACGGCAGCGGCCCCAAGGGTGTATATTTGTGGGGCGGCGCGGGTGGTGGAAAATCCATGCTGATGGACTTGTTTTTTCAGCACGTCAAAACCGAACGCAAAAGGCGCGTTCATTTCCATGCCTTCATGCAGGACGTGCACGCCGCGATTCACACGGCGCGAAAAAGTGGTGCCCCTGATGCGATTAAGACGATCAGCGCCGGCATTGCCCACGATTTGCGTCTTTTGTGTTTTGACGAATTACAGATCAACGATATTACCGACGCGATGATCGTGGGTCGGCTGTTTGAAGCGCTGTTGGCTGCAGGTGTCATCATCGTGGCGACCTCTAATTCGGCACCTGTTGCTTTGTACAAGGATGGGCTTAACCGCCAACTTTTTCTGCCATTTATCGACACGATCACCGCCCGTATGAACGTTTATCATCTGGACAATAAACTGGACTATCGGCAGCATAAACTGGCACGGCGCGGTACGTATTTCGTGTTTGAACAATGCGATGCCGCGTCTGAAATCTCTGCGACGTGGAAGGCGCTTTCGGGCGGCACCTCTGATTCACTGACGCTTCACGTTAACAGCCGCGACGTCGTCGTGCCGATGTTCAGCAACGGGGTGGGACGTGTGACATTTGCGGATCTGTGCGACGCACCGCTTGGGGCGGCCGACTATCTGGCGATTGCCGCGGCGCTGCGCGTTTTGATCATGGAGGATATTCCTCAATTGGATCGTGGCAACTACAATGCTGCGCGGCGTTTTGTGATCCTGATCGACACGCTTTATGAGGCAAAAGTCCGGCTGATATGTTCGGCGGCCGCTGTGCCCGAAAAACTGTTCAAAGACGGGCCCTCTGCGTTTGAATTTAAGCGCACGGCCTCAAGATTGCGGGAAATGCAGTCCGTCGATTGGGGCGTTTACAGCGGCTCACGTGTTATGTGAGACAACGTCAGTGATTTTGACCAAACGCGGGACACCGTGGGGACATGACGCCAGCAGAACCGTTGGTTGGTTACTTGAGCAACTTCAAAATATCGGTCGTTGCGTATCCGTCCGGTGTCTGGCCGATGGACGCCTGAAACGCGCGGATCGCGGCGATCGTGTCAGGTCCGACGATCCCGTCGATCTTTTTTGTGTCGAACCCTTTGCGCGTTAATAGTCGTTGCATTTTTTTCTTTTGCTTAAATGACAATGCCTTGTCTCCGCGCGGCCATTTTGACCGGATGGGACCTGCGCCCTTGATCCGGTCTCCGAGATGCCCCACAGCTATGACGTAGGCATCCGCTGTATTATAGCGTTCGATCACGTGGAAATTTTTGAATATGATAAAGGCCGGACCTTGCGCACCGGCAGGTTCCAAAATCGACGACGAACCGTGATCGGGGATGCGCTTGCCTTCGATGGTTTTGACGCCAAGTCTGCGCCAGTCCGACACTGGTTTCTTGATCCGCTCGCCGGTCAGTGCGTGCGAAAATCCGGGCGGTAACTTAACCTCCATCCCCCACGGCTGACCTTTGACCCAGCCGTGTCGCGCCAGATAATTCGCGGTAGACGCCAACGCGTCCGCTGGATCGCGCTGCCAGATGTCACGCCGCCCGTCACCCCGGAAATCTTGTGCAAATGCCACATAGCTTGTGGGAATAAACTGGGTATGGCCCATGGCTCCGGCCCACGATCCGGTCATGTTGCGTGGCTTCACGTCGCCCGACTGGATAATGGACAATGCCGCCAAAAGCTGGGCCTCAAAAAACTTGCCGCGCCGGCTGTCATAAGACAGCGTCGCCAAGGCCTCGATAATATTGATGTCGCCCATGTGCGCGCCATAGGCGCTTTCCAGACCCCAGATCGCGGCTACAACCTGGGCATCCACACCGTATGTGCGTTCAATTTTGGTCAGCAGGGTTTTATGTTTGCGAAACGCCTGTCGGCCATTGCGCACCCGCATTTCCGATGTCGCCGTATCCAGATAATCCCAGATTTGCTTGGTAAACTCGGTCTGGTTGCGGTCGCGCCTGATGACATCGGCGTTGTAATGCACGTTTCTGAAAGCGCGATCAAATACGGCGCCGGAAATTCCCTTGGCCCGGGCACGTTTGCGAAACTTCACGACCCAGCGATCGAATCGGGGGTTGGCGCTGGCCACGACCACCACATCCTGCACATTGATGGACGGGCGCGCTTTGGGACGCAGGCTTACTTCGACGGACCCCGTAGCCGCAGAAACCGTCGCGCCGAACACAACGGCCATTGTCAGCGTCGCCACGACAAATTTGCCCACGACGTAATTAGCCAAAAATCCAAACTGCATGGGCCGCCTGTTCACTGCTTTTCTTGGCAACATAGTCTAAGACCGACACCAGCCCAACAAAATTGTAGCAGATGTTAAAGCCGGCGCTGTTAGCTGCGCGTTGCCCGCAACACCACGCCTGCTTTGGCCATGGCGGCAAAGACCTTTTTATCTACGTTATAGGTGTCGGCACGGTAATTGGGGCGGCCTTTGGAATCGACCCACGCGGTGCGGTACACCAGATAAATCGGCACCGGTGTTTTCAGATCGATGCGGACTTCTTTGCCTGCGGCCAACAGCCCGTCAAAATAGGCCTTGGGGTTGCTGGATTGCTTGGACAGCAGCGTATAGGCCAGTTCAAGCGGTTTCTGCACGCGCACACAGCCGTGGCTATAAGCACGGATATCACGCCCGAACAGGCTTTTGGCCGGCGTGTCGTGAAGATAAATCGCATGCCGGTTGGGGAACATAAACTTCACGCGGCCCAACGCGTTGCCACCGCTTGGCGGTTGGCGCAAGCTGTAGGGGAAATTGTTTTTGGTGTATTTTGAATAGTCTAACGTCGTGGGGTCAACCGATGCACCGGATGCGTCGCGCATTTCGATCCCTTGGCGGGCCAGCGCATTAGCGTTTTCCTTAAGCAGAGGCAGATATTCACCACCGGCAATTGAACCGGGCACAAACCACGACGGGTTGATGATCATGTGGGTCATGGCTTTTTCAAACTCCGGCGTGCGCCAGCGACCGGCGAGGCCCACAACAACACGCGTCACCAAAGTCGGCTTGCCATTGTCAAAAACGGTGGCCCTGAAATCGGCCTCATTGACCAGAATATGCCGTTTGCCGAGTGGTTTGTTCAGCCAACGCAGGCGCTCCAGACCAATGACGACCTGCGTCAGCCGATCCTGTGCTGAGACATTGACGGCCTTGATTGTCACAGAACCCGCAACACCGTCAGCATTTAGCCCGTGTGCTACCTGAAAAAGCTGTACCGCCTTTTGCAAACTTGCATCAAAACTGCTGGCTGTGCCAAGGCGGCCATAGCCCATCAAAGTCAGGCGCTTGCGTAATGCCACAACCGCGGCACCACTGTTGCCCGGCTCCAGCTTTTTGGCCCGCACGGTTGCACCCCATCCGCCTTTGCCAAGCACCTTTTCCATGCGGGATTTTTCTTTTAGCAGGCGCCCGTAATCGGGGTGTTTGGGCGGCAGCGATTTGAAAAACGCATTTGGCGAACTTTTGGCGAAACTGCGCAATGTCGCCAGCCGGTTGCGGCGTGGCGGACGCAATGTCATGTTTTTGTCAATACTCCGTGGTTCAAGAATGCCGGACTGGATGTCCCGGGCATATTGCAAAAACCTGATCGTTACCGCGACTTCGATCTGTCCACGTGCTTTGGCGGATTTGAATCCACCGAATTCTTTTTTCAGCTGCGCCGCTTCGTAGCGACCGCGCGGCAGACCGTGGTCGTCGGCTTTTGCTGCCGCAGCTACAAACGCGCGGCGACGCTGGCGGTCACCATTACCGGTCCAAAGTGATTTGTAACCGCGTTCTTTGAAAAACGCGGCAATTTCCGGATCACCGGCCGCAGCCGTTGCCAGAGCCTGCTTGAAGGCTTTGCTTTGTGCCCAGGTCGGCGTCGTCAATAGTAGGAAAGTGGCCGTTGCCAACACAAGCGTCGCAACCAACATGCGCAGCGCCGCATAGGTCGCCGAAAATGCAGGGGAAATAGACCGGGTTCGTGTCCCCTGGCGTTCGTTTATCGCTAACATTTCATGCTCCGTCTCACGATTCGTTCCTCTTTTTGACGAAAGGGAGATTAAAATACACCCAGCCCGAACGCCTTGCCTGTGGTATCGGACAATAACATCATTCAGGCAAAGAACAATGTATGTTGTGTAGCCCGACACACCACATATTGATTGTCGGTGAAAAGGGTTTCCATGCAGCGTTTTGGCCTTTAGCGCCGACCTCAATAACAATGTTGAAGTCGTCAGAGCCAATAAACTTTAGGTGAGTGCGGTGATCTTAGCCGCACGGTGACATGCATGACACAGATTTGCATCCTAGAGGTCCGTCAAACGGTCGACATCGGTTAATCTATCGATCAGCGAAACACGAAATCCTTTTAGGCCACGCAAGGTATCTTGCAGCGCATAAGGTGACGACCAGCGCGTGTCGCAAAATAAATTGCGGCCAAAGACCACCCGGCCCCGCATACCGACCAGCCAAAATCCACCGTCGCGCGCCGGCCCAAAAACGGCGTCGCAGGTTCCCAGCGCCTGAAAGGCCCTTGTGATATGGCGTTGCGAGATATCCGGTATATCCGAACCCACCAGAACGGTTGCACCGCCCGAAAGTGCCAGAAAAACATGCCGCATACGCTGGCCGATGTCACCCGTACCCTGCCCGATGCGCGCTGGACCGTATGGCCAGACACGGCTGGTCATCGCTGCGACATCGGGCGATACCGCCAAAACAGTGCGCCACCGTGAAGGGGCGTGCAAGCGCCGGATAAGTCGGTTGGTCTGATGGCGATACCACCAGGCGGCGCGGACCATCCCCATATCGCGACCCAGTCGGGTTTTGACGCGACCGGGCCGGGGTTCTTTCGCCATGATCACCAGCGTGCCGCCCGTAGCCGTTGACCTAGCCGAAATAGTCACGCAAAACCCGGCCATATATGGACTTGAGCTGAAGTATTTGATCGACAGGCACACATTCATCCACCTGATGCATGGTCTTGCCGACAAGGCCGAATTCCACGACAGGGCAGTGGTTTTTCACAAACCGTGCGTCCGAGGTGCCGCCGGATGTCGATAAAACCGGATCGATGCCGGTTTCGGCTTTGACCGAGCGCCCGATCAGGTCAGACAGCTCGCCCGCCTGCGTGAGAAAGCTTTCTCCGGAAACCTGATGCGCGACGTCAATCTGTATGTTGAATGTCCGCGCTGTTTTCTGCGCTTCGCTGTTCAGCCACGTGATCAGGTCGGCAGAAGTATGGTCGTCGTTGAACCGGATATTGACGGTCGCCCTGGCCCGCGCGGGAATAACGTTGCTGGCCGAATTTCCGACATCAACGGTGGTTACCGCGAGCGTCGACGGATCAAAATGCGCCGTACCCTGATCAAGTTCGTGGCGCGCCAACCGATCCAAAAGACGCACCAAAGCCGGCAGCGGATTGTTGGCACGGTGCGGATAAGCCGCGTGCCCCTGCTTCCCTACAGCAGTGAAACGGCTGTTCATCGAGCCGCGCCGCCCAATCTTCATCATCTCGCCCATATGACTTGGACAGGTTGGTTCACCCACAAGACAATGATCTATCCGCTCGTCATTTTTTTGCATCCAATCCAACAATGCCACAGTGCCATCGGTTGCCGGTCCTTCCTCGTCGCCCGTAATGGCCAGAACCACCGAACCGTCTGGCGGCATGGTGGTAACAAAATCGATCGCCGCAGCCGCAAAGGCCGCGACACCTGATTTCATATCGGTAGCCCCGCGCCCGTAAAGAACCCCGTCAACGATGTCGCCGCCAAACGGATCAAATAACCACGCGTCACGATCACCAACCGGCACCACGTCTGTGTGGCCGTTGAACCCAAATGTGCGCCCGTTCCCGGCTGTGCCCCAGCGTGCGAATAAATTGGCCGTGTCCCCGCGATCGACGCGACTGCAGGTGAACCCGTTTTCAGACAGTAGTTTTTCCAGTAGGACCAGCGCACCGCCCTCATCCGGGGTCACTGATGGGCAGCGGATCAGGTCGGCTGTCAGGGCTACAGGATCAACGGGACTGGTCATCAGGAATTCTCCGCCTTGGATGTTCCGGCGATAGCCTTACTCGGCCCCAAGGTCCAGCAAATCCGCAACCAGTTCGGCCACGTCCGCAGGCGCACCGGCCAGCGCATCGGCTTCGGCTGCGTGCAGCTCATCTGGTTCACCGTAGCCCCACAGCGCACCGACCGTGCAAATGTCATTGTTGACCGCGCCTTCGATATCGTGGCGCCGATCACCGATCATCACAGATTTGAACGGATCCGCCCCCGTCTCGGCCAGCGCATGAGCCAGCAAATCGGTTTTGTCGGAATTGGTGCCATCCAGTTCCGATCCGAACAGCCCGTCGATGTAATGGTTCAGACCGAAATTTTCTGCGATTTCACCGGCATAGGCGTGCGGCTTGGACGTAGCGATAAAAATGGGCAGGCCGGTTTCGCGCAACGATAAAAGCATGTCGTCAACGCCTTGGTATACTTCCGCCTCGTGCACTCCTTTTTCGGTAAAGCGCTCTCTGTACAGCGCCACTGCCTCGTTTACGTCACCGCGTTCACCCAGCAACGCACGAAAACTGTCCCACAAAGGCGGGCCTATGCACCACGTCAGTTCATCCTGAGACGGCACCTCTGCGCCAAGCTCTTGCAAGGCATATTGGATCGAGCGCGTGATCCCCTCTTTGGGGTCGATCAACGTGCCGTCCAGATCGATGAATATAGCGGGCATGGGATGTGGCGGCCTTCAACCGGTGGCGAGGGCCCAACATTTAGAGGAAAGGCTCCGAAGACAACACCGGTATTTTGTGGGCCGGTTGAAATCCGCAGGATATCTCGCGGGAATCCAGTGTTTGAAGTGGCACAAAGAACCGTTTTGCCCGGGCCAGTTACCAGAGTTAGACTTTTCAACTACATCTTTTTCATGAACGCGGTTTTCAACACGATCGTCGATTTACCGATCCGGCATTCGATCTGCTCCGGATTGCCTGTCAGGCGAACGCCTTTGATCTGGCTACCGCGTTTCAGCGTTTTGGACATGCCTTTGATTTTCAGGTCTTTGATCACCATGACGGTGTCGCCGTCATTGATCTCGGCACCGTTGCTGTCGCGTGTGGTCATTTTTTATCCTCAAAAAACGGGGTCATCTGGGCGATAATAACGGAATTTTCGGCCAACGCCCGCGCCATCAAATCCTGTTCTTCTGCGGAAATATCATGGCCGTCGGCCAACCGGTCATTCAGCGTTCCATACCCTGTCACGTCAAGCGGCGCCATGTCGGCCTGTTTCAGGATGGCCACGGTTTCGCGCACGGCCTCGGCTTCGTCCACGCCGGATGCGTAACACATCAGCGCCGCACCGGTCGACCCTTTGGGCAGACCATCATTGGCGCTGCGACCGACTTCGACCAACAGGGTATAGACCTGTTGCTGACGCTTGGGTTTGTTGGGGTCTTTGGCCATTTGGCGCGCGGATCAATCACGCAGCAATTCGTTGATCGACGTTTTGCTGCGCGTCTGCGCATCAACCGTTTTGACGATCACCGCACAATAAAGGTTTGGTCCGCCTTTGTCTGATGGCATGGACCCGGCCACCACCACGGAATGAGCCGGTACTTCACCGTACATGACCTTGCCGCTTGCGCGGTCGACGATCTTGGTCGACTGGCCGATGTAAACCCCCATGCCAAGCACCGCGCCGGTCCGTACGATACAGCCTTCGACCACTTCGGAACGCGCGCCGATGAAACAATTGTCTTCGATGATCGTCGGGCCGGCTTGCATGGGCTCCAACACCCCGCCGATCCCAACGCCACCCGACAGGTGCACGTTTTTGCCGATCTGGGCGCAAGACCCGACTGTCGCCCAGCCGTCCACCATCGAACCCTCATCCACAAAGGCACCAATATTCACAAACGACGGCATCAGGACCACGCCTTTGGCGATAAAGGCCGAGCGGCGTACGATGGATCCCGGCACCGCCCGAAATCCGGCGTCCCGCCAGCGGTTTTCGCCCCAACCCTTGAATTTGCTGGGTACTTTGTCCCACCAGACCGCACCGCCGGGACCGCCTTCGATGATGTCCATGTCGTTCAGGCGAAACGATAACAATACCGCCTTTTTGGCCCATTGATTGACGTGCCAATTGCCGTCCTCGCGCGGTTCGGCCACACGCAACGTACCGCTGTCCAGCGCATCCAGTGTGGCCTCGATGGCGTCGCGGGCTTCGCCACCGGTGTCGGCGGAGATTTCGTCGCGGGCGTCCCACGCAAGTTCGATGGCTGTTTCAAGGTGCGCGTTGGACATTTGCGTCTCCGATAAGTGACTGGTCAGGCTCGAGGCAAGCCTATAGGTCTTTCCATGACAGCCCGCAATGCGGCAACGACGCCTTGCGATATTGCAGGAGACCAGCATGAATATCGAAAACAATAAGGCAAGGTTCCGCGACGCCCATGGTGACGTGACTATCGCGCGGCAAACACCCGACACGCCACAAACCCGTTCGCCTGCCTACCGGCTTGCCTACACAGACGACGATTTTCTGTGCCGCGACGAACTGCGCCCCGTGCGTCTGCAACTGGAGTTGTTGAAACCGACGTTACTGCTGGACGAACAGAACATTGAAAGCACCATAGTGATGTTTGGGGGCGCGCGCATACCCGACCCCGCCTGCAGGGACCGCGCCAAAACACCAGCGTTGTCAAAGCTTTCAAAATACTACAGCGAGGCGCGCGAATTTGCGCGTCTTTGCACTTTGGAATGCATGAAAAGCGAACGCCGAGACGGCGTGATCGTGACCGGCGGAGGCCCCGGCGTGATGGAGGCCGGCAACCGCGGTGCCGCCGACGCAGGTGGCGTTTCGATAGCCCTGAATATCGTGCTGCCGCACGAACAGGCCCCGAACAGCTATGCCACGCCCGAATTATGTTTCAATTTTCATTATTTCGCCATTCGTAAAATGCATTTTCTGTTGCGTGCTAAGGCTTTGGCGGTGTTCCCCGGAGGGTTTGGCACATTTGACGAGCTGTTCGAAACGTTAACGCTGATTCAGACCGAGCGTATGGACAGAATTCCTATCCTGCTTTTTGGCAAAGATTTCTGGCACACCATGATTAACTGGCAGGCGCTTGCTGACGCGGGTACGATATCGCGTGGCGATCTGGATTTGGTGCAGTTTGTGGAGACGGCGGACGAGGCGGTGACGGCGCTGCGCGATTGGTCGGCCTGAAAACCGCCTAGTCCTTCGCCACCAGATATTCCACAAACTCGGTGCGCTGCAACACGTTGAAATTGTCGTCAGAGATCATGGTCAGGCGAATGAACCCGTCAGAGTCCTGCCAGACTGCAAGACCTTCAAGATTGTCGTGCGTGCCAAAGCCTGAAGTCAGCAACTCGGTTTCGTTGGTAAATCCCTCGTCAGTCAGTTCAAACCGTCGCACGCGGCTGTTGAAGCCGCGAAACCAGACGAAATCGCGTTCGAGCAGATAAAACCGCCCGTCAGGGCCGAAATCGGCACCCACAGCCAGAAATTCACCGCGCCGCGGGATCGACAGCGCTTTGTCCCAGCGACCGTCCTGCCAGCGATATACCGGGAACGGGCGTTCCAGCGCGCCCGATCGCTCGGGCAAGGTGTAAAGCCGTCCGTCCGGATCGGCGGCCAGCGCCTCCAAAGAGGAATTGCTTTGAAAATCCTTGAAATCGGGGTGGCGACGAATGGTTGTGGCGACGCCGGTGATATCATCATATCGCCGCACGCGGTGCGCGCCTTCGAATGAAACGTAAAACGCGCCATCCGGCCCGGCGGCAAGGCCTTCGCTGTCAGCCCTCAAGCCTTTGACCGGGTTGCCCTTGCGATTTCTCAACGTCTGCAGTGTCTCTGCATCAACACTGGCGATCAGCCCGTCTTGTCGCGACAGACGTCCGCGCAACGAATGCCCGCGGTCGGAAATCGTCAGAAACGCTTCCCCGTCCCCGGAAAGGATCAAGCCAGAGAATCCGCCAAAAAATTCACTGTCACCATCCCATGTAAATGACCCCAGATATTTGGCACTGTCCGCAAACAGCGGACTGCCCCACAAGCAAATCAGTAACGCCGCTATCAGTTTCATTTTGATTTCAGCACGCCCACGCACTGGCGCGGCAAGTCGGCCACGATCATTTCACGCGCACGACGCACGGGTGGCGGGGGCTTTTTGACGGTGCGACGTTTCTTTTTCTTGACGGTTTTATCGGGCTTGGGGGGGGTCAGATAATCGGTCACCCACCAGCGCAGCGTACCGTCGCAGCCGTCTCCTTTGGATATCTTTCTTATCGGCGTCTGCTTGACGCATTTAGGCGATCCCTTGGGGCACTTGAGGCGCACATGAAAATGGTAATTGTGCCCTGAAAGCGGCCTGATTTTTTTCAGCCATCTGCGGTCTTTACCTGCGTCACGACACATGGCGATTTTTACAGCCGCCGCTACGAAAATCCGCTCGACGTCTTTATCTTCGGCGGCAGCTTTCAGGATCGCCATATGCGCTGGCGTCCAGTTTCCGTTGATATTGCGCTGATCGTCGGTGCGCACCGATATGGACGAAATTGATTCACGGCGTGCGCGCGACAGGTTCAGTCGTTTGGGCGGCAGCATCCAGATATCGACATCCAGTCCGCTTTGATGTGATTGATGCGACGAGGTCATCGGCCCACCACGCGGCTGCGACATATCCCCGATATAAAGCCCCGCCCAGCCATGTTTGGTGGCCTCGACGCTTAGCCGTTGAATGAACGAAATCAATGTCGGATGACCCCAGTTACGATTTCGACTCAGGCGCATAGCCTGCCACGTCGGGCCGGTTTCGGGCAGCTGCTCGGCGCCCGCCAGACAGCCTTTGGCGTAGTACCCGTATACGCGGGGTTTTTGGTGAGACGACCGTGTCTGCGCCCCGAACAACTGGTTCGCGAGCGGTTCGGTCGGGTCCACCTGCACATGTGACGTGGCCCCAAGCAAGACCACAAACAGCGACGCCAGTAAAATGCGAATTGAATTCATTTAGGCCTCTGCTGCGGCGGCCCCTTTTTGTGCGCTTGCTCCGTCTGGTTTAACCCACATCAGAACGACAAGAGCGACCACAAATAAACCGACCAAAGGGGTTACACCCAAACGCTGGCTACCAGTAAAGTCTGTCGTAAATGCAATCAGGAAAGGCGCAAGAAATGCGGTGGCCTTGCCGGACAATGCATAAAGGCCAAAGGCTTCGGTCATCCGTCCGGGATTGGCTTGGCGCACCATCATTGTGCGTGACGCCGCCTGCAGAATACCGCCTGCGGCACCGATAATCACGCCGCACACATAGAACACTGTATCCGGCAACGTGGAGCCCTCGGCGATAGCCATGCCCAGGACCTCTTCACGCGAGGTCGATACAATCGTGGAACATACGCCGATCAGAACGATGATACACAACAGGATGACCGGTTTAGGACCAAACCGCCGGTCAGCAAATCCACCTGCCCAGGAAAAGAACGCGCCGGAAATTGCTGCAACGATACCAAAAACGCCGATCTGGGTAATATCCCAACCCAATACGCCAACGGCATAGATGCCGCCAAACCCGTAAAGTCCGTTCAAAGAGTCCCGATACAGCATCGAGGACCCCAAATAGGCGCTAAGACTGCTGTTTTGGGGTAAGCGAACCAACGTCGATTTCAATTCTGATAGAGCCTTGCTTACAACACCTGTATCAAGCTTGGTTTTGACGACATCCGGCACCCACAAAAAGAACGGGATCATAAAGACCACATACCAGATTGCAGAAAACGGTCCTACAAACCGCGTGCCTTCACGTGCCCCAGCATCAAGCCCAAACAGCGGGGCCTTGCCAGCCAGCGTAAGGCCGTTGCCGCCTTCGGCAAAAAACACGAGCATGATAATCAGGGCTAGAACGCCGCCCCAATATCCCATGGCGAAACCGGAACCCGATATTCGGCCCAGTTCATGTTTACTGCCCAGGTCCGGCAATATGGCGTTGGTAAAGATCGTTGTAAATTCTGCGCCAATCAGCCCGATGCCAAAAGACAGCAGAATAATCGTACCGGACGCCATACCCGGAACGGCATACCACAGGCCCGCCGCCCCGACCACGTACATCATCGAAAAGAACAGTATATAAGGCTTGCGCGGCCCGGAGCTATCGGCGATGGCACCCAGTATCGGTGCCGAAAAAGCGATGAACAGGCCGACGATTGCCAACATATATCCCCAGGCAATCTGGCCCTGTACCGGGTCTCCTACCACGGCAGACGTAAAATACGGCCCAAATATGAATGTCAGCAACAGTGTTGCATAGGGTTGACTTGCCCAGTCAAAAAACATCCAACCCCAGATTTTCTTTTTTGCGCTCTTGCCGGCCATGACCGTCCCCCCATAGTTATTTTTGCTATTTCTGGGATAAGACATTTTTAACCACGCCAGAGCAAGTATTATTGCACACCAGCGCGTTGCGATCAGCCTTGCCAAGCCGCAAAGTGATGCTTAGGTGACTTTAAATCCACTGACACCAGGACGTGCAATGACGTCACTTCTTCAAATCTTGTTTCTTGTGCTTGATATCGCGCGGTTCATCGTCATCGCGCATATCATCATGAGCTGGCTAATCAATTTTCAGGTTCTGAACCTGCGCCAGCCGCTTGTCGCGCAATTGTGGTTTGGCATTAATCGACTGCTGGAACCCGTCTATTCGCGCATTCGACGGTTTTTGCCCGATCTTGGTGGCCTTGACCTTGCCCCGCTCGTGGTGCTCGTCGGCATCATCGCGCTGCGCATTGTTCTGATCAACAACGCGGGCGCGTTTTTATAAAATCTGGGCTACGCTTCAGCTTTGTGACAAATACTCGCGCCGCAGGTAACCGCTTTGCCCACCCGGGGCAAAGCTATTAATAATGCGCCGCAGGCGCCCATTTTGATGCAAAAGTTTAACTGCCTGCGAAAGGGGCCGCCGCACCCCAAAGCTGACGCACACGCTTGTCGCGACCGCATCCTTTGCGGTAGTTTTTATAGGCCTTGTACTGAGGAATCAGCCCAAATCGCGTCACCACCCTTTTCTTGCCCAGATAATAATTCTGGTGCGACGCCTTGGTTTTATAAAACGGGCCAAGATCGCGAATTTCGGTGACAATTCTGCCCCCCAGTATCGCATTGGCTTCTGCACGGGAGGCCAGCGCCGCCTGTCTTTGCGCATCGTTCTTTACAAATAGTGCGGTGATATAACTGTCTCCGCGATCACAAAACTGGCCACCCGCGTCGGTCGGATCGACGGTACGCCAGTAAATATCGATAAGCTCACGGTAGGAAATAATGTCGGCGTCAAACCTGATCTTGACCGACTCGACGTGCCCGGTACCACCTTTGGTCACCTGTTTATAGGTCGGGTTCACCACCGTTCCACCGGTAAACCCCGACGTGGTTTGCAACACGCCCTTCACCTTGTCGAAATCCGCCTCGACACACCAATAACACCCACCGGCGATAACGGCGGTCTGGACGTCTTTGGCTGCTGCCGTGCCGATTTGCAGTGCCAGCCCGGCGATGATCGCCAGCGTCAACGAAATGATTTTGAATTGCGGCATGGATCGTTCCCTTTTGTCTGGTTGCATGTTTTTCCCGACTTTGGCATTGAAATACAATTGAATTAGGCGTGATTTCACGTTGCGGTGAACATCTGTTTCACATCTATGGGAACAACCATGACAACAAGAACATCCACGCACAGTGCCAGCGACGACCCCGGAAACCAACACATCCGTATATATGTGAACGGCGAAATCGTGGCGCGCGAACACGCCGTTGTGTCGGTCTACGACGCCGGATTCATGCTGGGCGACGGTGTGTGGGAAGGGCTGCGGCTGCACAACGGCACCTGGGCATTTCTGGAGGCGCACCTTGATCGGCTGTTCGCAGCAGCGGCGGTTTTGGATCTGGACGTCGGGCTTGATCGCGACGGGATCGCGGCGGCTCTTGAAAAGACACGCGCCGCCAACGAAATGCATAGCGATGCGCACGCGCGTCTGATGGTAACGCGCGGCACGAAAGACCGTCCTTTTCAACATCCGGCTCTGAGCACGTCAGGCGCCACAATCGTGATCATCATGGAACATTCCAAACCGGCGGTTTCGCGCCCGATCGTGTTGGCCACCGTGCCCCATATGCGCGGGCTGCCAATGATGCAGGATCCAAAACTCAACTCGCATTCCAAACTGAACTGTATTCTCGCCGGTATTGCCGCTGAAAAAGCCGGCGCAGACGAAGCATTGATGCTGGACATGCATGGGTTTGTGAACACCACCAATGCCTGTAATTTCTTTATCGTGCGCAAAGGCGCGCTGTGGACGTCGACCGGCGACTACTGCATGAACGGCATCACGCGACAAAAAGTTATCGACCTGTGCCGCGCCAATGGCATCGAGGTGTTTGAGCGCAATTTTTCACTGATGGACACGTACAGCGCCGATGAGGCCTTTCTGACCGGAACATTCGGGGCGCAAACGCCCGTGGGCGTCATCGACGGGCGGCGCATCGGAGACGTCGCACCCGGTCCAGTGACCCAAAGAATCCAGGGGCTCTACGCTGACATGATCATACGGGAATGCCCATGAGAATTGCCATGTGGTCGGGGCCGCGCAACCTGTCAACCGCCATGATGTATGCCTTTGGCGCACGCGACGACTGCGCCGTGTGGGACGAACCGTTCTATGCGGCCTATCTGCATAAAACCGGTATCGACCACCCGATGCGCGACGAGATCATCGCAGCAGGAGAGGTTGACGTTAAACGGCTTACCGGGCGTATTCTTGGTGACGTACCAAAAGGGAAAACCGTTTTTTTTCAAAAACATATGTGCCAACACATGCTGGAAGGCATTGATCTTGGCTGGACACGCAAATGTGTGAACTTCTTTTTGATCCGCCATCCGCAACGCGTGATCGCCTCTTTTGACGCCAAGCGCGCGCAGCCCAATCTGGACGATATAGGTTTTCGCGCTCAGGCCCGTTTGTTTGACCGCATACGCGATGATAGCGGAAAAATTCCGGCGATTGTCGACTGCGCCGATATACGCGCCAACCCGCAGAGAATTCTCGATCTGCTGTGCCAGGAAATCGGCCTGCCTTTTCAGCCCGGAATGCTGCGATGGCCAAAAGGCGGACATCCCGACGACGGAGTCTGGGGCCGTCACTGGTACGGTGGCGTCCATGGCTCCAGCAGCTTTGCCGGACCCGAAAAACCACTGCCGGTCCTGCCTGACAACCTGCGGTCACTCAGTGACGCGGCAATGCCGTATTACCAAAGAATGGCGCGGTTCAAATTGATCTGAACTCTGGTCGTCAGGCGGCAATACTTTGCAGCGATCTTACTTCGTAAGTGCGTGAAATCGGCCGAACAGGTACTGAATTCATTGCCTCGTCATTGTCCGCAAGTTCAGGAAACAGTTCCAAAATTTCATGCAACTGTGCAACATCCATGGTATCGCGGATGGTATCGCCTACAAGGAAACTTTCGGTCGAAAGCCCTTCACTGGTCACGATTTCGTGCTGGTCGAACATCATGTGAAAATATTCGACGTGCTGACAATCAAACGCGGTTTCTATAGCACCCTTGCCCAAAAGCGACTTGGCCGAGGCCAATACCTCTTCCATTCCGAATTGCAGTTCGATTTCCCAACCTTCCAGCACGATACGATGTTGGGGAGAAACAACAAGATCCCGTGCCGGAAGGTCGCGCCCAAAAGTGTGCGCGCGAATGCGTATGGGCAGCAGATGTTGCTGCACCAGTAATTGCCGATGGTTCAGTGTACTTGATCCGATCCAACGAATGGGCTGCAGGCCACGGTCACGCGTATGGATCAGATCGCCTACCTTCAAATCTTCGATGGCGATTTCACCCGCCGCAGTCAAAATCAATGTCCCGCGGGTAAAGCACGGCAGGCTTGTATAGTTCAGATCTGTGTAGTTCGCATAAGTGACCAAAGACAGCGTGTCGCCGCTTGACACTCCGGTCAAAAGATCGTTGTCGGCGCTCATCACATATGTATGGGTGACGCCGTTGATCACCAGTTGAAATGTTTTGACCGCGTAAGTGTTGCCGTTGATCGTAACAGTGTCGTCGTACAAAAAGTCGTAGGAATCAATCGATCCGCCATCGACTAGAAAAGTCTGAGCAGCGCCTGGGTCCAACAGATCAGTGGCCTGCATTGAGGCGTCATCGTCCGAAATCACCATCGTTGACGTACTGCTGATATTAACAGTTCCGCCAGAAGACGCGTACGAGTTGGGCACTTCGTAAATGGTTACTGTTCTTGTGACCACTGAGTCACTCCCGCCAGTTCATAGATTACATTTCTCTACAATCATAACTGATGGGGAAGATTGACATTTTTTGGGCAACAATACGGTTTTTGCTAAATTTTACACAAACTTTCGCCAAAAGTTGCCACTGTAATTCAAATGGAAACTATGTGCGCCGGTTGCGCATCGCCAGCAGTCGCAGACGCAGCGCGTTGATCTTGATAAATCCCGCCGCGTCTTTCTGATCATACGCCCCGGCGTCGTCTTCAAACGTCACGTGTTCCTCTGAATAAAGGCTGTCATCGGACCACCTCGCCACGGTTTTGACCGTTCCTTTATAAAGCTTAAGCCGCACTGTGCCCGACACAAATCTTTGGCTTTCATCGAACAGGGCCTGCAACATTTCGCGTTCGGGCGAGAACCAGAAACCGTTGTAAATCAGTTCTGCATATTTCGGCATCAGCTCGTCTTTCAGATGCGCCGCGCCCCGGTCCAGCGTGATACTTTCGATGCCGCGATGCGCTTCCAGCATGATCGTCCCGCCGGGTGTTTCGTAGACGCCACGCGATTTCATTCCGACAAAGCGCCCTTCGACCAAATCCAACCGCCCCACGCCGTGCGCACCGCCCAATTCGTTCAGCTGCGTTAGCATTTCAGCCGGAGACAGGGATTTGCCGTTCAGCGCCACAGGGTCGCCGCACTGATAGGTTATTTCGATCAATTCCGGTGTATCGGGTGCGTTCTCGGGGCGCTCGGTGCGTTGATATACGTATTCCGGCGCTTCCTCGGCGGGATTTTCCAGAACCTTGCCCTCGCTTGACGTATGCAAAAGGTTGGCATCCACGGAAAACGGCGCTTCGCCGCGTTTGTCCCTGGCGATTGGAATTTGGTTTTCTTCGGCGAATGCCAGCAGTTTGGTGCGGCTGGAAAGATCCCATTCACGCCACGGCGCAATCACCTTGATATCGGGGGCAAGCGCGTAGGCCGCCAGTTCGAACCGCACCTGATCGTTGCCCTTGCCTGTCGCCCCGTGGGCGATGGCGTCGGCCCCTACTTGTTCGGCGATTTCGACCAGACGCTTGGATATCAGAGGACGCGCGATTGAGGTGCCCAGCAGGTACAGGCCTTCGTATACCGCGTTGGCCCGAAACATAGGAAAAACGAAATCGCGAACGAATTCCTCACGGACATCCTCGATGTGAATATTCCTGGGCGCGATGCCCAGTAATTCAGCTTTTTGCCGCGCCGGTTCCAGCTCTTCACCCTGTCCCAAATCGGCGGTATAAGTCACGACTTCGCAGCCGTATTCGCTTTGCAACCACTTTAGAATGATCGACGTATCCAGACCGCCCGAATAGGCGAGAACCACTTTTTTCGGGCCTGATTCTGCTGATGACACGGCGCTCTCCAAGGATTGGTGTACTTTGGCGGCGGTCTATGGTGTTTTACCAATCTGTGCAACGGGTGGCGCGTAAAAGTCGCGTTGCCAAAACCGCAATGGCCAAACATAGATGGCGACACTTCGCAAAAAGGTCTGCAATGTCTGAATTTGTCAAAAACGCCAATGCCGCCTGCCGTGAACTGCGGCATCTGTTTTCGCCAACACCGCTGCAACACAACCGGTATTTGTCGGACATCTTTGACGCCACAATCTATCTGAAGCGCGAAGATCTGACACCGGTGCGTTCTTACAAAATCCGCGGTGCGTTCAACGCCATGCGAAAATCGCTGGTCCGCCAACCATCGAACAAACTGTTCGTCTGTGCATCGGCGGGTAATCACGCGCAAGGCGTGGCCTTTGCGTGCCGTCACTTTGACACGCGCGGCGTGATTTTCATGCCGGTGACCACACCAAAACAAAAAATCGACAAAACCAAAGCCTTTGGCGGCGACGCCATTCAAGTTGAACTGTTCGGCGATTATTTTGATGACACTCTGTCTGCGGCGCGTGACTATTGCGACGCCAACGGGGCCGTGTTCCTGGCTCCGTTTGACAGTGACGATGTGATCGAGGGTCAGGCCTCGGTCGCGGTGGAAATGTTGGAACAGATCGATGAAGCTATCGACATGGTGGTTCTTCCGGTCGGCGGCGGTGGATTATCTGCGGGAGTAGTGTCCTATATGAAGGCGTGCTCGCCACAAAGCACCTACCGTTTCGTCGAACCAAAGGGGGGCGCAAGTCTGCGTGCGGCGCTTGAAGCCGGATCGCCGGTGACGCTGAACAAAGTCGATAATTTCGTCGACGGTGCCGCCGTGGCCACCATTGGCGCCCGTCCCTTCGCTGTTTTGAAGGGCGTCGACCCCAACCACGTGATCGCGGCACCGGAAGATCGTATTTGCACGGTAATCAAAGACATGCTGAACGTCGAAGGCATCGTGCTGGAGCCAGCCGGCGCGCTGGCGATCGACGCGCTGCACGATCTGGCGGATCAGATCAAAGGTAAAAACGTCGTCTGTATTACGTCCGGCGGAAATTTTGATTTTGAACGCTTGCCTGACGTAAAAGAGCGCGCCCTTCGCTTCGCGGGTTTGAAGAAATACTTTATCCTAAGCCTGCCGCAGCGGCCCGGTGCGCTCAAGGATTTCCTGAATATTCTGGGCCCGCACGATGATATCGCCCGCTTTGAGTACCTCAAAAAATCGGCACGAAATTTTGGCTCCGTGCTTATCGGCATTGAAACCCGAGACCGTGACGGGTTCAGGGAAATTTGCGAACGGATGGACGCGCAGGGACTGGTCTATCAGGACATCACCGACAACGAAGCTTTATCTCAGCTTTTGATTTGAACATGGATTCAGGGTCAAAAAAGTGACGCCACGAAAAATCGGTCCCCACCATTGGCCAGAATCGCCATAGCTTCGGCCTGGCTGAACCAGTGCGCGCTGTGATCGGCTTCGCGCGGCGGTTCAATGGAGCGCGCCGGGCGGCACAAATAGATGTGGCAGATCTTGCGCGCCCAAAGATCGTATTCAGGCATATATGTATATCGCTGAAAAACCCCCAGCCGCCGCCTGATAGCCATGCTCCAGCCCGTTTCCTCGCGCACTTCGCGGTGCAGTGCGCTTTGCAGTGTTTCCCCGGGATCTATCCCGCCGCCGGGCAACTGGAATTCGGGTTCGGGTAAGGATTGAAACGTAAGGAGGATTCGGTCACCACGTTGAAGCACGCCGTAAACGCCGGGCCGGTGTTTGTACCGAATACCTGCCTTAATCGGTTCGTCAAAACGTCGCAATCCGTGTGCCCCTGTTTAGCCGCGCACCCAATTGCACAGCGGCATCAATTTCTCTAAGGGAATCACGACAAAGGTCAAGGAAAGGCACGGTCACATGCCTGAGCACGAAGACACCAGCTGGGACGATACCATTCTGCCATTTCAACTGGAAATGGCGGACATGCGTGGACGTGTTGCACGGTTGGATCAGACACTGGAAGATATTCTTGATCAGCACGATTATCCTGCTGAAGTCGAAGCTTTGATAGCCGAGGCGGTCACGCTTACGGCGCTGATTGGGCAGACCATGGAACTGCGCTGGAAACTGTCGTTGCAAATAAGAGGCGACGGGCCAATTCGCATCATCGCTACCGATTATTTTGCCCCGGAAAGCAAAGACGACACAGCCACGATTCGGGCTTATGCCAGTTTTGACGCCAACAAGGCTGCAGCAACCCAAGGCGCGGCTTTTACCAAAATAGGCAAGGGCATGTTTGCCATTTTGATCGATCAGGGCAATGAAACCACCCCTTACCAGGGCATAACTCCGCTTGCCGGAGGATCGCTTTCGGCCTGCGCCCAAACCTATTTTGCCCAATCAGAACAATTGCCCACGCGGTTTGCTGTGGCGATGGCAAAAGCGCAGCAACCGGGTAAACCGCCCCGCTGGCGTGCCGGGGGTATCATGGTCCAGCATATGCCCAAAGCTTCACCGCTTGTTGCGCAGCAGGGGGCCAGCGAAGAAACAGGACTTTTGACAGCCGCCGATTTGTTGGATGGGGACGACCAAGACAACTGGCGGCGCATTAATTTGCATCTGGATACCGCCGAAGACATAGAACTTTTGGGGCCGCATGTGACGCCAGTGGCGTTGCTTACCCGCATGTTTCACGAAGACAGGCCAATGATCAACACAGTGCAATCGATCAAGTTCGGATGCTCATGCAGCGCCGACAAAGTGTGTCAGGCGATGTCGATATATTCCGCCAAAGATATCGCGCATATGACGACGGATGATGGCAAGGTCACCGCCGATTGTCAGTTTTGCGGCGCGCATTACGAATTTGATCCCAAGAAACTTGGATTTGCCACAGCCACATAAATCCACTTGCCCGTGGCCGCACGGTGTCTCAACATCAGGCGATGAACATTGATGCGATTTCTCTGGCAACGATTGCCGCTGCGGTGAACAGACCGGTCACCGGCGTCACGTCTGATCTCGATCTGAACCGGTCGAACGACGGCGACCTGCCACGCGCCGAACTGCGCCCCGCGGCCGTGCTGATCGGACTGATAGCCGGGCCGACAGGGTTTGACGTCATGCTGACCAAACGGTCGTCGCATTTGAAAAATCATCCCGGTCAGATTGCCCTGCCCGGCGGTAAAGTGGAAAGCGCTGATGCCGATGTCGTGGCTGCAGCGCTGCGCGAATCGTTTGAAGAGATTGCCCTGCCCGCGCAATTCGTCGATGTTCTGGGTACGCTGCCGGTGCACACGACCATCACCGGATTTGCGGTTACACCGGTCGTCGCGCACGTCCGTCAGGCGTTTACGCCGATACCGGAACGCGGCGAAGTCGACGAGGTTTTTCGCACGCCGTTGGCCCATTTGGTCCGGGTCAAAAACTACCGTGTGGAAGGCAGGATGTGGCGGGGCGTCATGCGGCGTTATTACGTCGTACCGTACGGACCCTATTACATCTGGGGTGCTACCGCGCGAATATTGCGGGCGTTTGCGGATCGGTTTGAATAATGGTGAAACTATCGGAGGACTGGCTGCGCAAGAAAAGCACGCAAGCGGTGGCTGGGTTTCTGGCCCGCGCTGATTGTCAGGTGTATTTCGTTGGAGGATGTGTGCGCAACGCGCTTTTGCGCAAGCCTGTGGCGGACATCGACATCGCAACCGACGCGCGTCCCGAGCAAGTCATGAAACTGGCGATTTCAGCGGGGTTCAAGGCGATTCCAACGGGAATCGATCACGGTACTGTCACGGTTGTGATCGACGACGAAAGTTTTGAAATCACGACCTTCCGCAGTGACATCAAAACTGATGGCCGTCACGCAACCGTACGGTTTTCAACGTCGATCAATGAAGACGCGGCGCGGCGCGATTTTACCATGAATGCCATCTACGCGGCGGCGGATGGTACAGTGGTTGATCCTCTGGGGGGATTGCCGGATCTTCGGGCGGGCAAAGTCCGGTTCATCGGCGATCCCCTGCACCGCATTCGCGAAGACGGGTTGCGGATTTTGCGGTACTTTCGCTTTCACGCCCTTTTCGCCGACCCGTTATTGGGAATGGACGCCGACGGGTTGGCCGCCTGTGCGGCTTTGGCGGACATGCTCGCAGATCTGCCATCAGAACGGATCGGCGCCGAGATGTGCAAATTATTGGGCGCGCCCGACCCGTCGCCGGCGGTGGCGGCGATGGCCGCATCAGGAGTGCTTGCGCGCATTTTGCCGGGTGCCACCCCGCGGTTCCTGGCGGTGCTCATTCATTTAGAAAATCACGCCAATGCCCCCGCAAGCTGGGTGCGCAGGCTTGCGGTGATCGGTGGCGAGGCACCCACGCGGAATTTGCGAATGACCAAAACTTCGGCGCGCGAACTGGCTAGATTATCCACTGAGGCGACGGCTACAAAATCTGCCAGCGAACTGTCCTACCGGTTTGGCACAGCAACGGCGCTGGATATTTTGCTGATTCGCGCGACGTTCGACGCATCACCTTTGCCAAGCAATATGACAGAAGATTTTGCTTTGGGCGAAAAAGCTGTTTTCCCGGTCAAGGCAGCAGACCTGATGCCCGAATACGCGGGTGTCGCATTGGGGCAACGTCTGCGTGATCTGGAACAGCAATGGATTGATTCCGGATTTAGCCTCAGTAAACCAAAGCTTTTGCAATGAGTATTGCGTCGCAGTCATATGTTTTTTGACCCTCTTTATTCCTTCGTGTTCGCAGGGATGTTTTCGCCCGGGCCCAACGTCATTCTTTTGACGGCATCTGGTGCGCGGTTCGGATTTCGCGCGACATTACCGCATGTAATTGGTGTGGCATTTGGCGTTGGTCTCATTGCTGCGGTGACCGCCTATGGACTGGGCGCGGTCCTGCTGGCCATGCCGTGGTTAAAGAACGGTTTGAAAATTCTGGCGGCTTTATGGATTTTATACCTTGCTTGGCGCTTGTTTCGGTCATCGCGTGCAGCCCAGACCAAAGGAACAGAACAACAGCCGTTTACCATAAATCAAGCGGTACTTTTTCAATGGGTTAACCCCAAAATTTGGGTTGTCGCACTGGCGGCGACGGCGGGATACGCATCTGATTTAACGCTCGCGCAAGAGGCGCTTCGCATGGGTGTGGTTTTCACCGCGATCAATCTTTTTGTCGGTCTGTTCTATAGCAAAGCTGGGCAATTGCTGACCCGTTTGTTTGCAAGCGACTCTGCGTGGCGCGGTTTTATGACGGTCATGGCCTTGCTTCTTGCGGTCTCTGCACTCATGGTATTCGTTTAGGCCCCGCACCGGCCTACCCTTGCAGATGTGCTTTTTCAAGGCTGCGCGACCCATGTTCCGGTTTTTTGAAAATCTGGTTGACCCCTACGCGGAGTATCAAGACACCGACACGCCGCCCGCGCGTCTGGCACCGTTTCTTGGTGCGTATCTGCGGCCTTTGCGCAATGTTTTGATCTGGATAGTGGTACTAACCGCTTTGGTCGGCACGATAGAAGTCATGCTTATCTATTACACGGGCCGTGTCGTTGACATGCTGTCAGAAACGCCAGCCCAGCAGTTCTTCGATGAAAATGGTTTGGAACTGGCGCTGGTGGCGCTGTTTGTTGTGTTCATTCGACCACTGGTTCAGGCCATAGACGCGGCGTTTTTGAATCAGTCTCTGCTCCCTAATCTTGGCACGCTCATTCGCTGGCGCAGCCACAGGCACGTGTTGCGACAATCGGTGGGTTGGTTCGAAAACGACTTTGCCGGACGTATCGCCAACCGGATCATGCAAACGGCACCGGCTGCGGGTGAAGCTGTCTATCAGACGTTTGACGCTGTGGTTTACGCACTGATTTATCTGATCGGCGCCGTCGTCCTGCTGTCACAGATCGATCTGCGCCTGTCCGTACCATTGATTATTTGGCTGGCACTTTACGTCGGTCTGGTGGTGTGGACGATCCCGCGCGTTGGCCGCGCGTCCAAGGCTTTTTCCGACGCGCGCTCGGTCATCAATGGGCGAATCGTCGACAGTTATACCAATATTCAGTCGGTGAAGCTGTTTGCCCACAACACCGGCGAAGAGGTCTATGCACGCGAAGCGATTGAATTGGCGCGGCAGAAATTTGCTTGGCAAATGCGTCTGATCACCGTCATGGAAATCGGCCTGTCTTTGATCAACGGTGTATTGATCGTGGCTGTTTTGGGATGGGCGATCATTCTGTGGCAACTGGGGCAGACCACGATTGGCACCGTGGCTGCGGCCTCGGCCCTGACGCTGCGACTGTCGGCGATGACTGGCTGGATCATGTGGTCATTGTCGTCGCTGTTTCAACATTTGGGAGTGGTGTCAGAGGGGATGGAAACAATTGCGCAGCCTATCGGTTTGGTGGACAAACCGGGCGCAGCGCAACTGCTGGTATCTGAAGGGCATATTCATTTTGACGATCTCAGCCACCATTACGGCAAAAAGGCCGGTGGTCTGTCGCATATCGATCTGCATATCAAGGGCGGCGAAAAGGTTGGGCTGGTCGGGCGGTCGGGTGCCGGAAAATCAACCATGGTTAACCTGCTGCTAAGATTTCACGATGTGGATTCCGGCACCATAAAAATCGACGGCCAGGTCATTGCCGAAGTCACCCAGGATTCGCTGCGTAGCCAAATCGGCATGGTCACGCAGGACAGTTCGTTGCTACATCGGTCGGTACGTGACAACATTCTTTATGGGCAACCCGGCACCGATTTTCACGCGGTCACGGCAGCCGCCAAACGGGCTGAAGCGCATGAGTTCATTCTGGGTCTGGAAGACCCCAAAGGACGCAAGGGCTATGACGCGCATGTCGGCGAACGCGGTGTCAAACTGTCGGGCGGTCAACGGCAGCGCGTGGCACTGGCGCGGGTGATATTGAAGAACGCGCCAGTGCTGGTGCTTGACGAGGCCACTTCGGCGCTTGATTCAGAGGTCGAGGCGGCCATTCAGGAAACGCTTTACGGCGTGATGGAGGGCAAAACGGTCATCGCAATCGCCCACCGCCTGTCAACAATTGCCCATATGGACAGAATCATCGTTTTGGACGAGGGGCGGATCGTCGAGGACGGCCCGCATGGTGATTTAATTGCCAAAGGCGGGCTTTACGCGCGGTTCTGGCAACACCAGTCGGGTGGATTTATTGGTGTGGGATTGGCCGCACAATGATCTATATTGCCAATCTGATCGACGCGTTCCGCCCCGCAAGCGGCCCTCCGCCCCGAACATTGACGCCGTTTCTGATATGGGCGCTGCGTGGTGGATTTCGGGCAATATCGGCAGGGTCCGCATTGTCAATGGCGACCGGTGCGCTGGAAATTTCTTCGGCGTTTCTGCTCGGGTATTTGGTCGACACCATGTTAGCCGCAGACCCGGGGCGAATTTTCATAGACCACTGGGGTATTCTTTTAGCGATCACCATATTTTTTATTGTGCTGAGACCGGCATTTTTTGGGGCGTCTTCCGCACTTAATTCCATCGCCATTGGGGCCAATATTAACCCATTGGTGCTGCAACGGTTACACCGTCATACGCTGGGGCAGTCGGTCAGCTTTTTCGACGACGATTTCACCGGGCGTATTGCGCAAAAACAGATGCAGACCGCCCGCGCCGTTACGGACGTTGTGGTCGAAAGCGTCAACGTCGTGGCATTTGCACTGGCCTCGCTCGTCGGGGCCGCCTTGATGCTGACCACGATCAACGTCGGTATCGCCGGATTGTTGACGCTTTGGCTGTTGGTCTATTTCGGTTTGATACGCTGGTTTTTGCCGCGAATTCGTATCCGGTCAACCGACCGGGCCGGCGCGCGCGCCATGGTGTCAGGGCAAGTCGTCGATACTCTGACCAACATCAAAACCGTCAAACTATTCGCTCATGCGGATCACGAAGACGAAGCCGCGATCAGCGCCATGCACGCCTTTCGCCATCGCTCGCTCGATTATGGAAAAATAGCCGTGGGGTTCCGGTTTTCCATGATGACTTTGGCCGGTATTTTGCCGGTCCTGCTGTTGGGCGCGACGCTGTGGTTCTGGAGCAAAGGTCAGGCCACACCCGGCGACATAGTGACCACAAGCACGCTGGCCATTCGCATCGCCCAAATGACCGGCTGGGTCAGTTTCACGCTGATGACGATTTATTCCAATATCGGTGAAATCGAAGACGGTATCAGAACGCTGACTCCGCCACACGACGTCACCGACGAAAGCCAATCTTCGGTATTGCCACACGTAAAAGGCGCCATAAAGTTTGACAACGTCAGCTTTACCTACGGCCAGGGGCTGAACGGCATCCAAGACGTGACTCTATTGGTCTCGCCAGCTGAAAAACTTGGACTTGTTGGCGCATCGGGGGCTGGAAAATCCACGTTGGTTGCCATGTTGCTGCGATTGTTCGATCTCGAAAAAGGCGACATCACCATCGATGGCCAAAGCATTCGCGCGGTGTCTCAGGAAAGCCTGCGTCGACAGATCAGTATGGTCACGCAGGAAACCGCGATGTTCAACCGTTCTGCGCGCGACAACATTCTTTATGGCGACCCTAATGCATCCGAGGCCGAAATGGTCGCGGCCGCCAAGCGCGCCGAGGCACATGATTTCATTCTTGATTTGCAGGACCACATGGGCCGCCGTGGTTACGACGCCTATCTGGGCGAGCGCGGGGTCAAACTGTCGGGCGGTCAAAGACAAAGGATCGCTCTGGCGCGCGCCATTTTGAAAGACGCACCGATACTGGTTTTGGACGAAGCGACTTCGGCGCTTGATTCCGAAACCGAAGACGCCATTCAGTCCGCACTCGCCAGCGTCATGTCCGGTAAAACCGTGATCGCCATCGCCCACAGGTTGTCGACCATTGCGCATATGGATCGGATCGTTGTGCTCGATCAGGGGCATATCGCCGAAAATGGCACCCATTTAGAGCTGCTGGCGCAGGGCGGGCTTTACGCGGATTTCTGGGCGCGGCAATCAGGCGGTTTTCTGGGAATAAAAGAAGCCGTCTGATGGGTGAATTAAAGATCACCCGGCTGGGCAGTCAAGGCGACGGAGTCGCCGAGACACCTGACGGTCGTTTTTACCTGCCCTATACGTTGCCGGGTGATGTGGTCTGGGACGGGGCACCAGAAGACCTGAAAATTCTGCGGCACTCAGGACATCGCTCCAATCCCACGTGCGCGCATTTCCAACAGTGCGGCGGTTGCACGCTGCAACACGCCAACGACATTTTTCTGGCCGACTGGAAGCGAGACGAGGTTAAACGCGCGTTGAACGATCTTGCTGACGGTGTTGATTTTCGTCCCACGCTGACGTCACCGCCCCAATCGCGGCGACGCGCCAAATTATCCGGGCGACGTACCAAGAAAGGCACAGTCGTCGGATTTTACGCACGCAATTCCGACAATTTGATTTCGGTGCCCGACTGCAAGATTTTACACCCCGACATTCTGGCAGGGTTTGCAGCGCTCCATGAATTGACGAAAATCGGGGCCACACGAAAAAATTCGATCGCCTTCATGGTAACCCGGTCAGCCGCCGGATTGGACGTTGATGTGCGAGACGCAAAGCCCGGAGATCAGACTATTCTCACGCGACTTGCGGCGCTGAGCTCCGCGCACGATCTGGCACGCCTTAGCTGGAACGGGGAAACGGTGTCCACACGAGCGCCGCCACTTCAGCATTTTGGTAAGACACCCGTGGTGCCGCCAATTGGCGCCTTTCTGCAAGCGACCGAACACGGTCAGGACGCGTTGATACATGCGGTTCTTAAGGTCCTTGGCCCCGCCAAAAAGGTGCTGGATTTGTTCGCGGGTTGCGGAACCTTTTCGCTGCCGATTGCGGAGCGCGCGAAAATAGAAGCCGTGGAAAGCGATTCCGCGATGCTGGCCGCACTGAACACCGCGTGGCGCGGTGGCGCGGGGTTGCTCCCGTTGACACCCCAAGTTCGGGATTTGTTTCGCCGCCCGCTTTTGCACGACGAGCTGGCACAATTCGACGCCGCGGTGATCGATCCGCCGCGCGCTGGCGCAAGAGCGCAGATTGCCGAAATTTCTGACTCTGATTTGCCTAGGCTGGCCTATGTCTCGTGCAATCCGCAGACCTTTGCCCGCGACACGCGTTCACTGATAAACGGCGGGTATCGACTGGACTGGATCCAGACCATCGACCAGTTCCGATGGTCCGCGCATGTGGAATTGGTGGCGCAATTCGTCAGGCCGTAACGGCCCGTCCCTGCAGCCGGGCAATAGCACGCGACAGGAGTAGACCGACGATGAAAAAGACAATTGCGGTGCCAATCGTGACGCCGTAAAAATTTATCCGCTGCGCCAGCTCCATGTCATTCAGAAATGGATAGGGCATTCCTGCGGTTACTGATCCTTCTGGATAGGT
>CAZPQL010000016.1:0-47404 GCA_964588725.1 uncultured Rhodobacterales bacterium | reverse complement strand
TTACACATCCGTCTAAAACCTTGTTTTATAGAAAGGGTTTTAGATTTGGAAAGGGTGGTGCTATAGCTGTTGTAACTCCTGGGACGGTATTAGAACAATGGTTTGTAATTAAAGCTTGTGTAGAGATGAACTGTATTATTATTTTGCAAGCTGCAAATACTGGGTTAACAGGAGGATCGACTCCAAGTGGAGAAGACTATGATAGAGATGTGGTTGTTGTTAATACATTAAGAATAAACAATATTTATTTGATTAATAATAGTAAGCATGCTGTTAGTTTATCTGGTGCAACTTTACATAGTCTTGAGGATAAGCTGAATAATATTAATCGAGATCCGCATTCAGTTATTGGCTCTTCTCAGATTGGAGCTACAGTTATAGGTGGTGTTGCTAATAATTCTGGCGGAGCTCTTGTAAAACGTGGACCGTCTTATACAGAATTTTCTTTATATGCGCAAATAGATAAAAATGGCGACTTAAAATTGGTGAACCATCTAGGTATTGATGATTTGGGCGAAACGCCAGAAGAAATTTTAACTAATATTCAAAATGGAAACTTTGATAATAAAAAAATCCATTACGAAGGGTTGGCTTCTGATACTGAGTATGCCAGTTGGGTTAGAGATATTAAGTCCGATATTCCTGCTCGATTTAATGCTGATAGCAGAAGATTATTTGAAGCAAGCGGATGCGCAGGAAAGATTGCCGTCTTTGCGGTGAGAACTGACACATTCTCAAAACCAAATAATGAGAAAATATTTTATCTTGGCACTAATGACCCGAAAAAATTAACAACCCTGAGAAAGGATATTCTGACTGGTTTTAACGATCTGCCAAATATAGCAGAATATTTACATCGTACAATTTTTAATGTAACAGAGAAATATGGAAAAGATACTTTTCTAGCAATTAAGTATTTCGGCGTTAAGAGAATGCCTAATTTTTTTAAAGCAAAGGCAAAATTAGATTATTTTTTTGAAAAAATACCACTACTAAATCCCAATTTTCTGAATAAGTTTTTGTATTATTTTGCTAGTTTTTTTCCACAGCATTTGCCCAAACGAATGATTGAATATAGAGACAAATACGAACACCATTTAATTATAAGTATGAGTGATGCTGGAATTGAGGAAATTCAAGAATATCTAAATCAAAAATGGAGTAATTGCTCCAATAGTGATTTTTTTGCTTGCACCGCTGAAGAAGGTGACAATGCTTTATTGCATCGTTTTTCCGCAGGAGGTGCTGCAGGAAATTATCAATCAATTCATAATAAAAGCACAGGTGCAATCCTGGCCCTAGATGTAGCCCTACGTCGTAATGATGAAAGTTGGGTTGATGTGCTTCCAGATGATATAAGTGAAAAAATAGCTTGCACTCTTTATTATGGTCATTTTTTATGTAATGTTTTTCATAGAAACTATATATTAAAAAAAGGTGTTGATAAAACTGAAGTCAAGCACAAGATTCTTTCGCTGCTAGACAAAAAAGGTGTTAAATATCCCGCTGAACATAATGTAGGTCATTTGTATAAAGCTGATCATAATTTACAAGAATTTTATTTAAAGTTGGATCCAACTAATACCTTTAATCCAGGCATTGGTAAAATGGATAAACATAAGTTAAATTGTAATTGCTGTTTATAAGAGGTATATGGTTTATGACTAAGAGATCCTGTATTTTGTTATCAAATGTATAGTTGATAAGTAACTATAAGAAGTATTTTCAGCAATTTATATAAATCAAATGTTAAATAATAATTGGATTATTTTTAAAAAAACTAATGAATTGTCACAGAAATTGGCAAATGATATTTGTAAATATGAAATTTAACTTAATCGGTGAATGGTTCGAATTCTCAGGGCTCGATATCGTATCAATAGATAACATTTTAAAGAGATATCGGTTAGGAATTTAAACAATGGAAAGTTACATTAGTGGCTTTGGATGCTAATAATGATATTCGTTATTACAGATTAATGCAGGCTTGGAAGAAAAAAATGATGGCTTGTTTTTAAAAACACACATAGAATTATACAATGAGTGATATAGAAGAAATTGCGAAGGTAATCCAAGAAACCGCCAAGCTAGGTGAAAAGGGTCTAGAAGCCGCTGAAAAAGCTGGTGGTTTTGTTGTTAAAGTATTCAAGGATCCTATTGCTGAAGTCAGTGGATTAATAACAGATAAACTTCGCTTTGTTCGCTGGAGAAGAATAGTGGCAATGTCGGATGAGGTCAACCAAATCCTAGAAGAAAAAGGTGTCAGTAAAACAAAAGCTGTCCCTCCCAAGTTAGCATTACCCATATTCGAAGATTCATCTTTAGAAGAAGACCTAAACATGCAAAACTTATGGAACCACCTTCTAGCAAATGCAATGGATCCTGGCTTTAATGATGAGATCAGGTATGGGTTTATTGAAATGATCAGGAATATAACCAGTAACGAAGCCCTTTTATTGAATCACTTTTATCAAACCCTTGAACGAGAAAACAAGCTTTCACCACTAGATAAAGTTTATAAGTATCACATCAAGAAAGATAGGTTAATTCGGTTATTAAGAATTACTTCAGATCAATATGCTTTGGCAGCAAATAACCTAATGAGAATGCAGTTAATCGGCCCAGCAATATTAACTGGAGGGGTAAGCGTGGGTTCTGAGCTTATGACTATTTACAAAGGAATTGAGGCAATTACGTTAACACCTCTTGGAGTGAAATTTGTTGAGGCATGTATTAAATAGTTATGAAAACCCCAAACACCATCTACCACAACGCAACCGTCACTCGACAAAGGCGAGAAAAGCTAAACAATCATAAGTCAGTTGTTATTTGGTTTACAGGTTTGTCAGGTTCTGGCAAATCAACCCTTGCCCATTCAGTGGAGGAGGAGCTACATAAACTTGGTTGCAGAACCTTTGTTTTAGATGGAGACAATGTACGCCACGGGCTATCATCAAACTTAACTTTTAGCGATGATGACCGCAAAGAAAACATTAGAAGAATTGGCGAAGCTGCTAAGTTGATGATGGAGGCTGGCGTTATCGCTATTACTGCGTTCATTAGTCCATTTAGAGAAGATAGAGACAATGTTAGAAGATTACTGCCACAAGAAGATTTTATTGAGATTTTTTGCAATGCTAGTCTAGAAGTTTGTGAATCAAGAGATGTAAAGGGCTTGTATAAGCGAGCACGCGCTGGAGAAATTAAAAACTACACAGGCATTGACTCTCCTTATGAGGCACCTAACAATCCAGAACTGGTCATTGATACTGATGGTGAGACACTAGAAGAGTCTGCAATCAAAGTAATTGAGTTTTTAAAATCAAAGAATATTGTTAAATAATAATGCTGGATAAAATTAATATTAAAGATATTGTTGCTATTGCTAAAGAAGCTGGTGATGCCATCATGCAGATATATAGTCAAGATTTTAAAGTTGAATACAAGCAAGATAGCTCACCATTAACCCTGGCTGATAAGAAAGCTAATGAAATTATTGAAGATGGTTTAAACCAGCTCTTGGTTAAGCTCCCTATTCTATCTGAAGAAGGCAAGGACATCTCATATGAAGAAAGAAAGCATTGGGAGTATTTTTGGCTGGTTGACCCTTTAGACGGTACCAAAGAGTTTGTAAAGAAGAATGATGAATTTACCGTAAATATTGCACTCATTCATAAAGACACACCAGTTCTTGGTGTTGTCTATGCACCAGCATTAGATATTTGCTACTGGGCAAAGCAAGGTGAAGGTGCATTTAAAGACGGACAAAAACTCCCGCTTAAAACAGAAAGCCAACGAGAAACTTATAAGATTGTTGCTAGTAGATCACACATGTCAGATGAGACGCAAGCGTTTATCGACAATATAGATACAGACAAAGAAAAAAAATTAATCTCCATTGGCAGCTCTTTGAAGATTTGTTTGGTTGCAGAAGGTGAAGCTGATATTTATCCAAGACTTGGTCCCACCATGGAGTGGGATACAGGCGCTGCGCACGCTATTGTTAATGAGTCGAATAAGAGGCTTGAAGTATATAAAAATAATAAATTCACGCCACATTTGCATAATAAGAGCGATCTATTAAATCAGTGGTTTGTGGTAAATTAAAGGATAATTATGAAAAACAAAAAAATAGCCCTAATCGGCCTTGGCTACGTAGGCCTTCCCCTTGCAGTAGAGTTCGGTAAAAAGCGAACTGTTGTTGGTTTTGATATTAACCAACCTAGAATTAACGATCTCAAAAATGGCATTGACTCAACCCTTGAAACCACCTCGGAAGAATTAAAAGATGCGGTTCATTTAAGCTATGCAAGTAATCTTGATGATGTAAAAGATTGTGAGATTTTTATCATTACTGTTCCAACGCCAATTGATAAACATAAAAGACCTGACTTAACCCCTTTAGAAAAATCTAGTGAGGCAGTAGGATCCATTCTTAAAAAAGGCGATATTGTTATCTATGAATCAACCGTATATCCGGGTGCTACTGAAGAAGTTTGCGTGCCAATTCTTGAAAAGCAATCAGGTCTAAAATTTAATAAAGACTTTTACTGTGGCTATTCACCTGAGCGCATCAATCCAGGAGATAAAGAGCATCGCGTAACCACCATTAAAAAAGTTACGGCAGGATCAACCCCTGAGATTGCTACTGAAGTTGACGAGTTATATCAAGAGATTATTATTGCGGGCACATATAAGGCCAGTAGTATCAAAGTAGCCGAAGCCGCCAAAGTTATTGAAAACACTCAAAGAGATGTAAACATTGCTCTTATTAATGAGCTTGCGCTTATCTTTAATAAGCTAAATATTGATACAGAATCCGTATTAGAAGCAGCAGGCACCAAGTGGAACTTTTTACCATTCCGTCCAGGTTTAGTAGGAGGGCACTGTATTGGTGTTGATCCATACTACCTAACCCATAAAGCTATAGAGGTAGGCTACAATCCGGAGATGATTCTTGCGGGACGTAGATTAAATGACAATATGGGGTCATACGTTGCAGATCAAGTCGCAAAGCTCATGACTAAAAAGCGTATCCACGTAGTGGATGCAAACATACTACTTATGGGCCTAACATTTAAAGAGAACTGCCCTGATCTTCGTAATACTCGTGTAGTGGATCTGGTTGAAGAGTTTGAAGGATTTAATTGCAATGTGGATGTATTTGATCCATGGGTCGATAAAGATGAGGCTGTGCATGAATATGGTATTAAGCCAATCGATCAACCGACAGAAGGCAAATATGATGCAATATTATTGGCAGTTGCACATGATGAATTTAAAGTATTGTCATTAGAACAAATAAAAGCCTTTGGTAAGGATAATCATGTACTTTATGATATTAAGTATTTACTAGAGGCTATTGAAGTGGATGGAAGACTATAAATGACTAAATATGAACAATTACAAGAACATTTAAAAGACAATCAAAGCATTTGGCTAGTGACAGGAGTTGCTGGTTTTATTGGTTCTAACTTACTAGAGAAGCTGCTAATCCTTAATCAAAAGGTGGTGGGTCTGGATAACTTTGATACCGGTCATCAACATAATATTGATCAGGCGATCCAAGATGCTAATAATGCTACTGGTAAAGACTTAAGCGATAATTTTACCTTTATCAATGGTGATATAAGAGAGATAGAGGACTGCAAACAGGCGTGTGATGGTGTTGATTATGTATTGCACCAAGCAGCATTGGGTTCGGTTCCTAGATCAATCGAAGACCCTATTAATACCAACAGAGCCAATATTGATGGCTTCTTAAATATGCTAGTTGCCAGTAAAAATGCAAACGTAAAAAGATTTGTCTATGCCGCATCAAGTTCTACTTATGGTGACCATCCAGATCTACCAAAAGTAGAAGATAAGATTGGCAACCCTTTAAGTCCTTATGCGGTGACTAAAGTTGTTAATGAGCTTTACGCAAAAGTATTTGCAAAGACCTATGGGTTTAAAACCATAGGATTAAGATACTTCAACATCTTTGGTAAAAGACAAGATCCAAATGGCGCCTATGCAGCAGTTATACCAAAATGGGTGGCAGCCATATTAAACAAAGACGACGTATATATAAATGGTGATGGAGAAACTAGCAGAGACTTTTGTTATATTGACAATACAGTGCAGATGAACCTTCTAGCAGCAACAACTGATAATGATGAAGCTATTGATCAAGTCTATAATGTAGCACTTAACGATAGAACAAGTTTAAACAAACTTTATCAAATGATAGAAGAGAGATTAATACAAAGAACAGAAGGGCTAGAAAAGAAAGATCCGATTTATAGAGACTTTAGAGCAGGAGATGTTAGGCACTCCCAGGCTAATATAGACAAGGCGCAGGTATTATTGGATTACCAGCCAAAGTATATGATATCCAAAGGAATGGATGAGGCGATGGATTGGTATGTTGACTCTTTAATCAAATGAAATTCCTAGATTCAATGGATGTGGGTATTGTAGTGGCCTGACAAACTTGGACACAAAGATAGCCTTATAATACAAACTATAAGGAGGTCAATAAATGACACAAGTAAAAACCAGGAAGCAACGTGTGATGTTCACCGTTGAACAAAAGCTAGATTACGTTAAATTAATGGTTAACGAAGGCTACACCAATAAACAAATAATCGAGATATCAGGTGCAGGCCCAACCGCTGTTGCTAGATGGAAGAAGTAATATCTAGCAGAGCTTAATGGCCAAACACCAACAACTGGTAAGGCAATGACACCAGAGCAGCAAGAGATTCAATCACTTAAAAAACAACTGTGGCGTGCTAAACGGGATAACGAGATATTAAAAAAGGCAACAGCCTTGTTCGCTATGGACAATCAGTAAGCAATATGATTACCAAGCTAAACAAGGCTTGCCAACAATACAATGTACAAGAGCTTTGTGATTTATTTGATCACGCTCGTAGTAGTTATTACTACCAGTCTAGAGACAAGCCAATGGATGACGACACCAAAGCCATTATTAAATCAATGAAGCAAATCTCTCTCGAGACAGGATACACTTACGGTAGAAGACGCTTACAGCGTCAACTAAACAGTGAAGGTCATCAAATTGGCATTCATCGCACTACGACATTAATGAACAAAGCTAATATTAAGGCCATACGGCCTAAAAAGCGTCATTATTATCCTAACACTGGCAAGCTACATAAAAGAGCTGACAATCTACTTGATCGTGACTTCAATCAAACAAATAGCAATACTCATTGGGTAGGTGATATTACTTATATCAAGACCTACCAAGGCTGGAGTTATTTAGCCAGTGTTCTTGATCTAGCTTCCAGACAAGTCGTTGGTTGGGCTTTGTCTAAACAGCCCAACGCTCAATTAGCAAAAGATGCGATGGATAATGCTATTAACAGATACAACCCAAACACGGATAATTTAATGTTCCATTCAGATCAAGGGACACAGTATTCATCCAAAGCTTATATTGATTATTGTAACAAAAACAACATCACTCAAAGTATGAGTAGAAAAGGCAATTGTTGGGATAACGCTGTAATGGAGCGCTTCTTTAGAAGCCTTAAGACTGAACGATTAAATTATCAAAGCTTTGCAAATCATTACGAAGTTGTGCAAAATGTAGAGAGTTATATTTACTTTTATAACTACAAAAGGATTCATTCAGCGATTGGTTATATGACACCTGCTCAGAAGATGGCTGAATTGGAAAAAGTGGCTTGAAATGTGTCCAAGATTAACGGACCACTACAGTATATAATAATGAATGATTTTATAGTTCAATTGGCGGAATTCCATCAAGAAAGCTACTTAAGGCTATTTAAACAATGGAGATTCTATTTTTAATAGGCGTTAAAAATGGGAGGATTGCACAAGATGGAAGTTATTTGGGTGAAGCGTGATATTGTAGAATTTAATATTAAATATCACAATGCAGCTATCGCCAGAGAAAGATATGTATCAAACCTTACTGTAAAATATTTAAAAATTAATCTTTAAAATTATCTTAAACCAAAAAAACATTAATATATTTTTATGAAAAAAGCATTTATAACAGGAATCACAGGCCAAGACGGATCTTACTTGGCGGAGTTGTTATTAGAAAAGGGTTATGAGGTGCATGCTATTATTCGGCGTTCATCAGTATTTACCACACAAAGGATTGAGCATATTTTTAAGCATGAGAGAGTGTTTACTTATCATGGGGATTTGACTGATTCAAGCAATCTACATAGGTTGTTAATGAAAATTAAACCTAATGAGGTGTACAATCTTGGGGCGCAATCGCATGTTTCTGTATCCTTTGAAGTGCCAGAATATACCGCAGATGTTGTTGGATTAGGCGCTATAAGAATATTGGATGCGGTTCGGGATTTAGGGCCAAAGTGTAAATTTTATCAAGCTTCTACTTCAGAACTTTTTGGAGGAATTCCAGACACCGAGCCTCAAAGTGAAATAACACCTTTTTATCCGAAATCACCATATGGTGCCGCCAAACTTTATGCCTACTGGGTAACAGTCAATTACCGTGAGTCTTATGATTTATTCGCCTGTAACGGAATTTTATTCAATCATGAGTCTCCACGTAGGGGCGAGACATTTGTAACCAAGAAGATCACCCAGGCGGTTGCAAGGATTCATCAAGGCAGGCAAGAAATATTAGAGCTAGGTAATATTGATGCTAAGCGTGACTGGGGTCATGCTAAAGATTTTGTCTATGCACAATGGTTAATGCTTCAGCAAGACAAGCCTAGAGATTATGTTATTGCAACGGGTGAAACGCATACTGTCCGTGAATTTGTAGAACTATCTTTTAAAGAAATAGGTGTCGACATAGAGTGGGAAGGTTCTGGCGTTAATGAAAAAGGTATTGATAGAGACACAGGAAAGGTGTTGGTTAAGATTAATAAGAAATATTTTAGACCCGCAGAAGTTGAGCTATTGCTTGGCGATCCATCTAAAGCTGAAAAAGAGTTAGGCTGGAAAAGAAAAGTATCATTCCAAGAGTTGGTTTCGGGGATGGTTAAATATGATTTGGAAAATGAGGATTTTGGTGGTAAAGAGTGAGTATAGGGTTTGATATCCAGGAGTCTACTGTGATTAATGGTGTTTATATTTTGACTCCATCAATATCGAAGGATGCGAGAGGTAATATTTGGACTTCATTCTTAAAAGATGATGTGGAAGGATTATTGCCAGATGATTTATTTTTTAAGCATGATAAATTTTCAACCTCTAAGCGCAACGTATTAAGAGGTATTCATGGCGATACAAAGTCGTGGAAATTAGTGACTTGTGTGTTTGGTGAAATTCAGCAAGTAGTGGTTGATATGCGTACAAACTCACCATCCTATAAACAGTGGCAAAGTTTCACTATTAATAAAGACAATCAACAGCTAATATTAATCCCACCCAGTATGGGTAATGCTTATTATGTCAACAGCTCGGAAGCTGTATACCATTATAAATTAGCTTATGATGGTGATTATATTGATGCAGATGAGCAATTTTCTATCAATTGGAATGATGACAGTATTGGTATTAAATGGCTATCTGACAATCCAATGTTATCAAATAGGGATGTAAAGTAAATGGAAACAATTACACACAATGGACAAATAATTTCAATTATTTATAGAGATAAAGACTGGGTGAAGGGCCTTAATTTTATAACGCCAGACGAGCTGTTTGTGCAAGTAGGGTCTTGGTGGTATGACAAAGGTAGAAAACTTGATTCTCATATTCACAAAGAGTTTGACAGAGCTGCTACCCGTACACAAGAGACTATCTATGTAAAACAAGGGTCTGTGAAAGTGTTGCTTTTTACTGAAGAAGAAAAGTTTTTCCAAGACTATGTCTTATATCAAGGGGATTTGGCGGTATTTGGTTATGGCGGCCATGGTTATGAAATATTAGAGGATGATACTCAAATCATTGAATCTAAAAACGGTCCATTTATTTCCGTCGATAAAGACAAAAAGAAGTTTAAGGATTAAAACATGAAATTACACTTAGGTTGTTGGCATAGAAATATACCCGGTTTTGTTAATGTTGACTTGTGTGATATGGAACACATAGACCACAAATCAAGTATTGATGATTTATCCATGTTTGACGATGGATCTGTTTCATTAATATACTCAAGCCATAGCTTTGAATATTTCAACCGTACAGAGGCTGTTAAGGTTTTAATGGAATGGGGTAGAGTTTTAGAGTCAGGAGGTGTTTTGCGTCTAGCTGTTCCGGATTTTGATTCCTTGATTAGAGTGTATCAAAAGACTGGAAAAATTGAAAAAATCCTTGGCCCTTTATATGGAAAAATGGATATAGATACGGCTTTGGGACAAGAAACCCTATATCATAAAACGGTTTATAATTTTGATAGCCTTTCAGTGTTGTTAAAAAATAACGGATTTAGAAATGTTAAACGCTACGATTGGCAAGCAACAGTGCATAAGGATTATGACGACCATTCCCAAGCATATTTTCCTCATATGGATAAAGAGAATGGTATTTTAGTAAGTTTAAATGTTGAGGCGGTTAAATTATGAGTGATTTTATTATGCAAATGCGCCCCTTATTTGAAAAGGAAGAGAAGCAGGCTATTTGTGAGTATATGGATGAGGATGGTTTTATTACTGAATTCAAACGTACTGAAAGATTTGAGCAGATGATTGCAGAATATACTGGTGCAAAACATTGTGTTGTTGTGAATAATGGAACCATTAGCCTTACACTTGCTGCAATGGCTGTTGGGATTGAAGCGGGTGATGAAGTGATAGTGCCAAACTATACAATGATTGCCACACCTAACTCACTTAAATTGTTTGGTGCAAACCCAGTTTTTGTAGATGTTGAATCTGAGACACTTTGTTTGGATATCAATTTAGTGAAAGAGTCAATTACATCAAAAACTAAAGCTATTATGCTTGTTGCTGCTAATGGTAGGTATCCACAATCAAGCGTTAAAGCGTTTGAGGATTTATGTATTGAACAAGGTTTAATTTTAATTGAGGATTCAGCGCAATCACTAGGTTCTTTTTATCCAGATGGTAGACATATTGGCACAGTAGGCTTAGTAGGTAGTTTTTCATTCTCAGCACCCAAAATTATCTCTACTGGTCAAGGCGGTGCAATTGTTACAAATGATGACAATGTGGCAAAAAAACTTAGAAAGTTAAAAGATTTTGGCCGCTCAGGTGGTGGCAATGATATTCATGATGAAATTGGGTTTAATTTTAAGTTTACTGAGCTTCAGGCTTGTATTGGAATTGAGCAAATGAAAAAACTTCCGGTTAGGGTGGAGCGTAAAAAGGAAATATTAAAACTTTATCAGGAGTTGTTAAACGAGGTTGAGCAAATTCGTTTTTTTGATCAAGATTTGGACAATACTACGCCTTGGTTTATTGACTGCATAGCGGAAAATAGAGATTCTTTAATTGTCCACTTAAAGGATAACGGTGTCGGATCTAGAGTTATGTATCCACCCATTAATAAACAATTAGCATACAATGTAGAAGGCGAGTATTCTGTTTCTAATCTAGTTGGAGAAAAGGGCTTGTGGCTACCTTCTGCTGTACAGCTTTCTGATAGCGATATTGTTTATATCTGTGATCAGATTAAACAATTCTATTAGGTGTAGTAGTGAAAACGCAAAATACTATCCGCCACAACGCAATCGTCACCCGGCAAAAGCTAAACAATCATAATTCAATTGTTATTTGGTTTGCAGGCTTGTCGGGGTCAGGTAAGCCAACCCTTGCCCATTCAGTGGAGGAGGAACTACATAAACTAAAAGGATGGATTTATGTAAATATGTTGGACTATCAGTATATTGACCCCACTTAGACAAAGAGAATGGTATGTTGATGAGTTTAAATTTTGAGGCGGTGAAGTTGTAATGAAAACCGCATTAATTACAGGGATTTCAGGGCAAGATGGCAGTTATCTTGCTGAGTATTTACTCGGTAAAGGTTATAAGGTTCATGGGCTGGTTAGAAATGTTGCACTTGAAGATCCTGACCATAGATTGTGGCGATTAAACGCAATAATGAAGAATGTGGTATTGCATGTAGCCAACATTGAAAGTTACTATAGTATTTTTAAGATATTGCAAAAAATTCGTCCAGATGAATGTTATCATTTAGCTTCAGAAAGTTTCGTATCCTACTCATTTGAAAGTGAATACTCAACAATAAATACAAATATTAACGGAACTCATAATGTTTTGTCAAGTTTAAGGGATGCATGTCCAGAATGTAAGTTGTATTTTGCAGGGTCATCTGAAATGTTCGGAAACGCCGAAAAAAGCCCTCAGAATGAATTAACAAAATTTAATCCTAGATCAATTTATGGAATTTCCAAAGTAGCAGGATATCATCTGACTAAAAACTATCGGGATCAATACGATTTATTTTCTTGCTCCGGTATTTTGTTTAACCATGAATCTCCAAGAAGAGGATTTGAATTTGTAACGCGCAAAATTTCATCAAGTATCGCTCAAATTAAATTCGGCATGTCAAATGAAATCCGATTAGGAAATATAGACTCGAAAAGAGATTGGGGATTTTCAGGGGATTATGTGATAGCAATGCATGCAATGTTGCAACAAGATAAGCCTGATGATTATGTTGTGGCCACTGGAAAAAGTCACTCTGTGAGAGATTTTTTAGAAATAGGGTTTGGTGAAATTGGTCTAAATTACCAAGATTATATTAAGATTGATCAAAATTTTTATAGGCCAACTGAAAAAGTAAAGTTGTTAGGCGATGCAAGTAAAGCAAAAAAAAGATTAAACTGGTCTCCAAAAGTAAACTTTGAGGATTTAGTTGTAATGATGGTAAGAAGTGATATTGACAATCTTAAAAAATAGAGTTAATTATTTTAATATTTAAATAGGTTCTGTATATGTTATCAAATTCATCAATATTAATCACGGGCGGTACTGGTTCGTTTGGCCATACATTTATTCCGATGACGCTTGAAAAGTACAATCCAAAGCGCTTAGTTATCTTTTCACGAGATGAAATGAAACAGTGGGAGATGGCTAAACTGTTTAAAGATGATGAGCGTGTTAGATTTTTAATTGGTGATGTGAGAGATAAAGACAGGCTATACCGTGCATTAGATGGCATCGATTACGTTGTACATGCGGCAGCCACAAAAATTGTCCCCACTGCTGAATACGATCCATTTGAATGTGTAAAAACTAATGTGTTTGGTGCAATGAATCTGATAGATGCCTGTATTGACAAAGGTGTTAAGCGTATTATTGCCTTATCTACAGATAAAGCGAGCAGTCCAGCAAATTTATACGGCGCAACTAAGCTAACTTCTGATAGATTATTTGTATCTGGCAATTCATATAGTGGTAGTCATAATACAAGTTTTTCAGTGGTACGATATGGGAATGTAATGGGTTCTCGCGGCTCTGTTATTCCATTTTTTATGTCGGTGGCAAAAGATGGAGTATTGCCAATCACAGATAATCGTATGACTCGTTTCATGATTTCACTAGAAGAGGGTGTAGAGTTGGTTTGGCATGCATTTGAAGATATGAAAGGTGGTGAGATTTATGTTCAAAAAATTCCATCCATGAAAGTAACAGACGTTGCCACGGCTGTGGATGAAAAATGCAGACAAGAAGAGGTTGGTATACGCCCAGGAGAGAAGCTGCATGAACAAATGATCGGCCCAGAAGATGCACTTTATACCTATGAATATCAAGATCATTATAAAATATTACCCTCTATTAACGAATGGGCTAACGATCCAGAAAGAATCGGAAATGGTGTCAAAGTAGATCCAGATTTCATATACTCTTCTGATAATAACAAAGAGTGGATGGAAATTTCTGAACTTCAGCAATGGATTGAGAAAAATAAAGCCAAGATCGGAAATATCTAGAAATGATTCCTTATGGAAAGCAAGATATTAATCAGGCTGATATTGATTCAGTTGTAAATGTCTTGCAATCCAACTTTCTAACTCAGGGTCTGCAAGTTCCTTTGTTTGAAAAAACAGTTGCAGATTATTGTAATGCGGAATATGGGGTGGCAGTTAATAGTGCCACTTCAGCATTACATGTTGCTTGTTTAGCACTGAATCTCGGAAAAGATGATTACCTTTGGACCTCTCCAAATACTTTTGTCGCTTCAGCAAATTGTGGCTTGTATTGTGGCGCAAAGGTTGATTTTGTTGATATTGATCAGAAAACGTACAATCTATCAGCTGTGGAATTAGAGCAAAAATTAATTCAAGCAAAGAAGGAAAACAGACTTCCAAAGATTGTAATACCTATTCATTTCGCTGGACAATCTTGCGATATGAAGAAAATTTATTCACTTGGCCAAGAGTATGGATTTAAGATTATTGAAGACGCCTCTCATGCGATTGGCGGTAAGTATCTAGATCAACCAATTGGTGGCTGTCAATATTCTGATATTACAGTATTTAGCTTTCACCCGGTCAAAATAATCACTACAGGCGAAGGGGGTGTGACAACAACAAATGATAGAGAGCTTTCAGAGCGTATGCGACTATTCCGTAGCCATGGGGTAACCCGTAATCCTGAGTTAATGGCTAAAGAGCCAGAAGGTAGTTGGTACTACCAGCAAGTTGATTTAGGGTTTAATTACCGCATGACTGAACTGCAGGCTGCATTAGGAGTAAGTCAAATGAAAAGGCTTGATGAGTTTGTTACCAAACGTCATAAGCTACAAGAGAGATATGATTTATTGTTAGAGGATTTGCCAATAACTAAACCTTATCAAGATAAGGATAGTTATTCTGCATTGCATTTATATCCTATTAAAATCCAAACAGATAAACTAAAAAGCACAAGGAAAGAAATTTTCGAAGCATTACGAAAAAATAATATCGGTGTAAACATCCATTATATTCCTGTGCACACACAACCTTATTATCAAGATATGGGGTTTAGAAAAGGCGACTACCCAAATGCTGAAAACTATTATGAAAGCACAATTAGCATCCCAATATTTCAAGGACTAACTCTTGAGATGCAAGACAAAGTAGTAAGTGTATTGAAAAAGGTATTAGTATGAGGCTGTGTGTGATTCCAGCACGCGGAGGAAGTAAACGCATTCCTCGTAAAAATATCAAAAGTTTTTGCGGTCAATCGATGATTGCCTATTCTATCAAAGTTGCAATTGCCTCAGAATGTTTTGATAAGGTCATTGTCTCAACAGATGATCAAGAAATAGCTGAAGTTGCTAAATCATTTAGAGCAGAAGTGCCGTTTATTCGGCCTGATGAACTAGCAAATGATTACACTGCTACCATCCCCGTTATTAAGCATGCCATAGAATGGTTTGACGATCAAGGGCGGTCGCCATCTGAGGTGTGCTGCCTTTATGCCACAGCTCCATTTGTTCAAGAAGATTCCATTAGAAAAGCCTATAAGAAAATGAAGCAAGAGAAAGCAGACTATTGTTTTACAGTAACTAGTTTCGCATTTCCAATTCAAAGAGCAATTAAGATTACAGCAGAAAATAGAATTGAGATGTTTTATTCTGAATACCTTGAAACTCGGTCGCAAGATCTGGAAGAGTCCTATCATGATGCGGGTCAATTTTATTGGGGTAAAGCAGAAGCTTTTAAACAGCAAAAACCACTCTTTTCAAAGGGCTCCACGCCGTACATTTTACCACGACATTTGGTTCAAGATGTAGATACACCAGAGGATTGGAAGCGTGCAGAATTAATGTATGAGGTGCTAAAGAAAAGTGGAGAATTAGGTTGAAAGTAGTCTTTCGTGCCGATGCTTCATTGCAAATGGGCACAGGGCATGTAATGCGCTGCTTAACCTTAGCACAAGCACTAAAAGACAATGGCGCAAATATTGAGTTTATTTGTCGAAAACACAAGGGAAACTTAATTGATAAGATTCGCTTAAACGGGTTTAATGTTCATGAGTTGGAGGTGTTGGAAGAGGTTGGTGATAAATTGGCACATTCACACTGGCTAGGAGCGACCCAACAACAAGATGCTGATGATTGTATTGAGATACTCAAAGCGGAAAAAATTGATTGGCTTATTGTTGATCATTACGCCCTAGATGAACAGTGGCAAAAGAGACTCAAACCTTATTATGAAAAATTAATGGCGATTGATGATTTGGCAGATCGCAAGCACGAATGTGATATTTTACTTGATCAGAATTTTGGGCGAAGCTTTCAAGATTATAAAGAGCTTGTACCGTCATTAGCTAAATTACTAACGGGCTCGAAATACGCACTACTTAGACCTGAATTTGAAAAGTATAGGCAGTATAGTTTAAATCGTCGTAAAGATGAAAATTTCAAAAAATTGTTGGTTAATATGGGTGGTGCTGATCCAGATAATATAACGGGAAAAGTGATAGAAAGATTGCAAATTGCCAAGCTGCCCAAGGATGTAGAAGTTATCATCGTGATGGGGAAAACGGCACCACATCTTGCGAATGTCATCACTAGTGCAAACAAGCTGCCATATAGGTCAGAAGTTAAAGTGGATGTGGATAATATGGCCGAGTTAATGGCTAATGCAGATATTGCTATTGGCGCATCAGGGGCGACAACATGGGAGCGATGTTGTTTGGGTTTGCCAACTATTCAGCTCATTACCGCTTATAATCAAGAGTTTATTGCTCAGAAGTTAAATAAAATTAATGCAATTAAGCTGGTTGAGATTGATGATGTTATTGAAAATTTAGAGAATTTTCAATATTGGATGAAAAGCACTGGCGAAAGCGCCAGTAAAGTCACAAATGGTAGTGGAATTAAGCGTATTTTGGATTGTTTAGCATGAAAATAGCTATTTTAACCACTAAAAACCAATGGTTTGAGTCTTATGCAGTTGCATTATCAGAAAAATTAGGAAATATTCAAATTTTTAATAATCATGCTGAAATTAAGAGTAATTACGATGTTATTTTTGTTTTAAGTTATCACGAAATTATTCCACAAGAATATCTTAAAAAAAATAAGCATAATCTAGTTGTGCACGCAAGCGCCTTACCAAAAGGCAAGGGCTGGGCTCCACTATTCTGGCAGGTTTTAGAAGGGGAGAATAAAATTCCATTCACCATGATTGAAGCGAGTAGCAAGGTCGATAATGGTGATGTTTATATGCAAGAGATGCTTGAATTAACTAATCATGAGTTAAATAAAGAGTTAAGAGATAAGCAAGCCAACATGATTATGCAAATGTGTGTCGAATTTGTAAATAATTATGAAAAATATAAAATCCCCGTTAGGCAAAATGGTGATGAAAGTTTCTACAAAAAGCGAGATAAAAAAGATAGTGCATTAAATATAGATAAAACGATTAGAGATCAGTTTAATCTTTTGAGAGTTGTTAATAATAGTGATTATCCTGCGTATTTTGAGCTAGACGGGAAGCGCTATATCTTGAAAATTGAACTAGATAACTTGGGGGGGGTAGAGTTGATTGATTTTGTTGACTTAACTCAAAAGGAAGTATTGATGGTTTTAGGCTGGAGAAATCATGAAAATATTAAAAAGTGGATGTATTCGCAAGATGAAATTTCTGTAGAGGCGCATCTTGGTTTTTTAGATGAGTTGCAATTTTCAAAATCTCAACAATATATGGTTGTAAAAAAAGATAATAACTATGTAGGTGTGGTTGATTTTATAAAAATAGATGGCGCAAATAAAGAGTGTAATTTTGGATTGTATGCCAACCCTTTTGAGAAAATAGCTGGCATAGGGCGGGTTCTTGAGGAGGTGTGTTTGAAATATATTCTAGACTTGCTAAACTTAAATAAAATAAAGTTAGAAGTTTTTAGCGATAATATAAGAGCTTTAAATTTGTATAAGAAATATAATTTTAAAAATGTGGGTGTGAAAAGCATTAATAATAAGCAAGTAATCTGCATGGAGTTAATAAAATAATGCAAGAAATTTCCATTAATAATAGAAAAATAGGTCAAGAATATTCTCCTTATGTCATTGCTGAAATGTCAGCAAATCATAATGGTGATATTAATAATGCTTATAAAATTATTGACATGGCCAAAGCATCTGGAGCTGATGCGGTTAAGCTTCAAACCTATACACCAGACACTTTAACAATCGATAGCGACCTACCTGATTTTCAATTGACCGAAGGACTTTGGGCTGGCCAAAGCTTGTATGAGTTATATAAGGGGGCTTATATGCCATGGGAATGGCATAAACCCTTATTTGATTATGCAAAAAAAATTGGTGTTACGATATTTAGCTCTCCATTTGATAACACTGCTGTTGACTTACTTGAAGACTTGAATGCGCCAGCATACAAGATTGCCTCTTTTGAGGCAGTGGACCTGCCTTTGATAAAATATGTGGCTCAAACTGGAAAGCCCATGATTATCTCAACAGGAATGGCAGACGCACAAGAGATTCAAGAAGCTATAGAAGCTGCACGAGAAGGTGGGTGTAAAGAATTGGCGATACTACATTGTGTAAGTGGGTATCCTGCTCCAGCAGAAGATTACAATTTAAGAACGCTGGTTGATATGCAGAAGAGATTTGGGCTAGTTACTGGTTTATCAGACCATACAATTGACAATACAACAGCAATTACTAGTGTGGCATTAGGCGCATCAATTATTGAAAAACATGTAACTCTTGATCGTAATGGTGGCGGTCCTGATGATTCTTTTTCACTTGAATCGGAAGAATTGAGGCAATTGTGTATAGGAGCTAGAACAGCATGGGAGTCACTTGGAAAAATTGATTATGGTCGAAAATCAAGTGAGAACGCTAATGTAAAGTTTCGTCGCTCATTGTATTTTGTTAAAGACATTAAAAAAGGTGAAATAATTACTAATGAACACGTTAAAAGTATTCGCCCCGGTTTTGGCCTATCTCCTAGGTGTATTGATGACATTTTAGGAAAGAAATTGAATAAAAGAGTAATTGCAGGCATGCCGGTTTCGTTTGATCTATTCGATGTGCAAAAGGGATCTTGATGTTACTATATCTCTCTAAGGTGACACAATTTTGAAGATCATATTTCTTATAGAGGCTAGGCAGTCATACCGTTATTTATCCTCTTTAATAGAGGGTGCTTTGACCGATCGTCATTTGGTGGAGGTTTGGCATTATTGTTTTTCAGTAAAAAGTATACCAATTTATAAGTCTCCCTTTTTTGACAAACAAATAAATAATTTAAAATTTAGAGCTGTAAGAGGAATACCCGATTTAGAGAGTCAGATATCTTCATGTAAAGAAGTAGATTATTTTGTAAGTTTAAATCCAGTTCCATTTCAATTAACAAAAGACACATATCAAAAGATCAATAATAAATGGTGTGTTATTCAGCACGGCATAGATTCCTATGCTACTGCTTGGCATTGGGGTCTTTTTGACTATGATTGTGATTTGTTACAAAAATATGGTAGGCACTATTTTTCTTATACTGAATCGTTCCATAATTTGTGCGTAGATTGGTTGAAAAAATATGCAACTCCAAGCGAGCCGTATAATTATCAATTTTATACATCCAGCGATACCACCCCTCATGAAATTGGTTGTACAATGGGAGACTTTGACAGTCATGATAGTGCTGATTTGGACAAAATTAGGACCAAGTATGGGGTTCCACATAATAAGAAGATATGTATTTACCTGCCTTTCCCCTTTTATCCAGCGAGGGCAAAATATGTAAGAGGCGGTAGTTATGCCTGGGAATCCGCTTTTTCTGGAATTTTTACAAGCAGTGAGGATAATAACCCAGGGCAAAAAAAAAGATTAAAGTCTTATTTTGTTAACATCTCAAGGAGGTTGTTATATTTGTCAAAGGTATTGTGTGACAAAGAAGCAAGAAGATGGCTTTTTAATCGCTGGAATGAGCCGTCAGTTATTAAAGAAGTTAAAAGATTTTGTGATGCAAATGATTTGTTTCTGGTGGTCAAGCCACGTAAAAAATTCTTATCTACTAAGAAAGTATCTATAATAGCGGATTTAGTTATTGATGATGACGAGCTGCAATACCATCCGTCAAAATTACAAGAGATTTTTAGAATTTCTAGTATTTCTATAGGGTATCAAAGTACAGCTGTATTTGAGTCAATTCTATATAATGTGCCTTTTATTAATATCGAGATGCCAAAATCTTTTTTTAATTATGAAGATGCCAGAATAGAGATACATAGTTGTAGAGATGGCGGAATTTATAATTATAAGGGTGTCTCTTATAATGTTAAAATACCAGAATTGCTTAATACCTTAGGAGATGACCCTTTGGCAAAGTACGAAATCTCTAGTCGCGCTCGAGAGAATTATATAAGGGAATACTTAATTAATAACAACTCTGCTATTCCGGCCAGAGAGTTTTTGAAAGTGTTGTGTAAACACAAGATAGAGTCAGATTAGTTATTTTAGAGTCAATTGTTTAATGTGTGTAATATAAGCCTATGATAAAAACCTTTCACATTGGGCCGCACAAGACTGCGTCGACTTACCTACAACACCATATATTTCCGAACATTAAAGGTGTTGAATATCTAGATGATGGTTGCATCACCGGATTCTATAAGCGAGGAGTAAAGTTTTCCGAAGAGGGGTGGGTTTTTTCTAATGAGGCGGCACTTGGACATCCTTATTCAGTCACACAACCCCCTAAGTACGAACAGTTTCTGTATTTTTGTAAGGGCATTGGTGTGACTAGATTGATTGCAGTAAGACGTAGTTATCAAAGTTGGGTTAGGTCGGTTTGGTTTCAAAGTTTGAATGAATATGGGGTGACTGGATTTAGTGATTGGTATGCAAAGAATGAAGCTAACTTAGAATCTTGGCGCATGTTGTATTCAGACCTTGAATTTTTGGCTTGTGACCGTGGATTTGAGTTATTGATTGTCAATCTATCGAGTCTTCAAGAGGATCCGACTCAGGTAGCGAAAGAAATAGCAGAGTTTTGTGGTGGCTCTTTTGAAGGTAAAATCAAACATGGCCGTCTGAATGAGTCGGCATATGGGCGGTTTTTTATATCTTGCTATCTCTCATTAAATCGCTCAATTGGCAGGATTCAAATTTTGCGTAAGTTATTGCCCATGCTGCGGTTGTCACCACGGGCGATAATGCAAAAAAACATTATCGGCCGAGTTTTGAGTATGTTATCTAAGTCCGAAACTCAGATGCCAAATGATCTGGCATACAAAGAGTGGCTGTAGTGGAACACTTCCTTAGAAGCCTCAAGACTGAACGATTAAATTATCAAAACTTTGCAAACCATTACGAAGTTGTGCAAAATTTAGAGAGAGTTATATTTACTTTTATAACTACAAAAGGATTCATTCATCGATTGGGCATATGATACCGCTCAGAAAATAGCTGAATTGGAAAAAGTGAGTTTGTATTTGTGATATTTATAGAAGTGTTTTTTAGGAAAATTATTCGGAGAAAATTTTGAATTCAAAAGTTAAATCTACTAAACTTGGAATTTGTATATTGGCACACCATAAACCGTGGCTCATAATGTCGTCTCTTGTATCTCTTGCTATGCAGACTGACAATGATTTTGACATTCACATTATTTATATAAAAGGGAATGGAGAGAATAGAAGTAAGGAGTCATATCAAGAGTTTTATGAAATATCAGATAAAATAAATGAACACAATATTCATCTAAGTGAAGACGATAATAGAATTTTAAACATAGTTAACAAGACTAATTATCAAATTACTTATCATGAGTTTTCTAATGACCATGGGCTTGATACAGGGGCTTGGTATAAGTTTATCCAAAAGGGAGTTTGGAAGGGATACAACCATTCATTTTTTTTAATGGAAGGGTTTGTCTTCACGAGTAGTCATGTTTTAGCATCGATAAAGGCCCTTATTAAAAATCAGAAAATAGATTTCATTAGTTCGGGGCATGAAAAAAGAACTATGTCCCGAGCTCTTTTGGAAAATTTATTCACCATGCCGGGTAAAACATATGGGATGAATCTCTATCATCAGAAAATTATTAATAAAATATTTAGGCGATTTTGTCAAGACAAAAAGTTTAGTAAATTGTATAGAGAGTGGAACAAAGATAGTGTATCAGCTACATTTTATTGCACCCCTAGTTCAGTATATTCATTTGTAGATAAATTAAGATTTTTTCTTATAAATTTATTAAAACGTAAGGTAATTTGTAATCCGACAGGAAAATTCGTTCTTGAAAATCCAAATAGGAAATGTCATAGTTATAAGAAAATAGGAGAATGTCATACCTTAATTAATGGCGTTAATTTTCATGTAGAAAATTCGCCATATTACTATGGGTGTTCATGCCAGCATTTATTTTCGAACCGTTTTTTAAAATCTATGGACGATAAATATAAGGAAGGTGACTTTTGGGGTGTGGCTGATTTGCCTTTTTCAGCTACACCGTTAGAACCGTTATGGGGAATGTTGCCAGCATGGCTTGGATATAAAAAATGGTTTTTTGATGGAATCCATAGACCTAGAAAGAATTTTATTACATATAAACGTGAGGATGATGTTGAAGGCATGTGCCATTATCTCAATATTTATTATAAAGGCAAGTTGATAGTAGAGCCTAATGGCGACTTTATTCGTATAAAATGGCTAGCAAAAGACTATCAGTACTTAAGGTCTCTTTTGGGGAGTGATTTTTTCACATAAAAAATGCGTTCAATTAGTCTAAATAAATACCATTATGCATAGACTTAAGGATGAGCACAAAGGAAAAAGTGCTATTATAATTTTTGGGGGGCCGTCTATTTTTGAGAATGATTACAACTTATCATTACTCAATAAAACAAATCATGTAGTTTTTTTAGAGTCTAAAGCCCTTACTAAAGAATTTTTAAAATTCAATATTAGTCCAGATTACTATTTCATGCCTTATCCTGAAAAAACACGCACAAATACATTGCAACATCAGTTTATACAAAGTGTATCGTGTAATTTTAACCTTGGCCCACTTTTAAAAAGAAAACATGCTGATGAGTGGTATGAATTTAAAGATAATTTTAAAAAAAAATTAGATGTTAATAGAGTTGACTACCCTCATAAAAAATATAGAGTAAAAAAAGATGTGATTTTAGAAAATTCACCCCTTTCAATTTTGAGAGCTATGCCGGATATTCCATTAATAACGTATGATAAAGCTTACAATGCTGATCTGTTTTCCACTCTAGAGTTGGATAATTGCGTGTATAAGTATACTGTTGATGAGGGTGTGTCTAATAATATAAAAGATTATCTAAACCCAAAGGTCCTAAACAGCAAGCTGACAATTAAAAATATGGGCTATGCCAACTCCGCAGCAATATCGTTATATCCCTTGTTGACTCATATGGGCTTTGAAAAGGTATTTTTTATAGGTATGGACATGTCTGTATTGGGAGCATTTGAATACTCATCTGTAAATACTTTCAAGTCTATGAGGAAATACAAATTGTTTTTTAATGCTGCACGCAGTACATTTTCTTACGATTTTCCTCGTGGACTTGGAAAGGGGTTGTTAAGCCTAGGGCGGTCTATCTATAATGACCTGTATGGTCTAAATCTATATCGTCTATTTTCTTCAGATAAATTCAAGAAACTTTATCACGACTCCTACGGATTGGCAGGAGAGTTTATGAGAGAGAAGTCTCAATTAGAGGATTGTGGAGTTATTTTTAATCTGTCCAACATTGAGTATGTGAATATTTATGAGGAGTATAAATACGCACTCCCCATACCTGGAATTAAGAATATTTCTTATCAGGAATTTTTACACAGGTCAATTAAATAAATAAAATATAAAAATATGTGCGGTATTGCAGGTTACAAAACTCAAAAACCTATTAATCACTCATTTATTAAAAGTATGGTTGATTCTCTAGTTCATAGAGGGCCAGATTCTGATGGGTTTTATACTGCTAATGGATATAGTGCTGGAATGAGAAGGTTGAGTATTAACGGTATAAGCGATGGGTCTCAGCCTTTATATAGCTCTGATAATAATGTAGTGTTAATGTACAACGGAGAAATATATAATTATCGTAAATTAAGGCGAGAATTGGAGCAAAGAGGTAAGGTGTTTAGAACCAATTCTGATGGAGAGGTTATTTGTCATTTATATGAGTTTTATGGCGAAGAGTTATTTTCTAAATTGGATGGAATGTATGCGGTAGCTTTGTGGCTGGAGAAAGAAAAAAAATTGATACTTGCGAGAGATATTCCAGGAGAAAAACCATTATACTACTATATGTTGTCCAATAATGAAGTTGTCTTCTCATCGGAAATTAGGAGTCTTGTCAAGTTTCCGGGATTAAAGCTTAATCTAAATACACAGTCTTTATGGGATTTTTTAACCTTTACTTGGATACCGCAACCAGAGACAGTCTTTGAATCGATACAGTCTCTTGATAGTGGACATATGCTGATTGTTGATAATTATGGCGCTAGAAAAAAGAAAATAAATTATATTTCCCCTATTGATGTGGACCTTGATAATGAAAAAGAGTTAATTGAGTACACAAGGGATATTGTTACTAGTGCTGTTCATAGAAGATTAATATCTGACGTCCCTGTAGGCTGTTTTTTAAGCGGTGGCGTTGATAGTTCAATTGTTGCTACTATAGCCTCAAAACAGCTTCAAAATATGAATACCTTTACCGTTTCATTTGATGATATGAGTGACCCATATGGGCATGGCAAGTCTGATGAATCTGTTTATGCGGCTCAATATGCAAGGGAGTTGGGTACAAAGCATCACAACGTGCATGCTAATGCTTCAACGTTTAAGTTAATGTTACATGATTTTGTGAAATATTCTGACCAGCCTTTTGCTGTGCCATCTGGATTGGGGATATTGGCTATTTCTGAAGTGGCTGAAAGTAAAGGTATAAAGGTACTTTTGTCTGGAGATTGTGCTGACGAGTGCTTTGGCGGGTATTCTTGGTATCCCTATCTTGATAGGGTTTACAATCCTGATGCTAGCAGTCAAGGTAATCTCTTGCGTGAAGATGTTACATTTAATACTTACGATATGAATCTTGAAGACAAAGTTAATTTGTTAGCAAAGTACCATCCTCAAAGGAGAGCGTTAGCATGGCACTATTATGCCTCAGAGTCAGAGAAAAAGAGTTTGTTAAATAGAGATTTTTTTGCAGATGCTCTCTCTTCTGAAAGGCATTTTATTAATTTCAATCAGAGCGAACACTGGACCCCTGAAATTTTTATAGAGCAAGATAGGTCGTTTTATTTGAAAAATGAAATGTTGCAAAAGCTTGATCGTATGACAATGGCGCACTCAGTAGAAGGTAGAGTTCCTTTTTGTTCCCAAGAGATTCTACAGTTGTCAGATATGCTTAATTATGGGCACATGGTAAGAAACGGCGAAACAAAGTGGTTGTTAAAGAAAGCGTTTGATGGGGTGGTGCCAAATGAGATAATTTATAGAGAAAAACACGGATTTAATATACCTGTTGATCATTGGTTAAGAGGTGAATGGTTTGATCTCTTTGATCAAGCATTCTCACGCGATTCTAAGCTGATGGATTTTGGTATTATTACAAGCAGTAGTAGAGAGTTTGCTTTGAAAATGTTAGAAGATACAGATAAGCAAAATGGGCCAACTATTTTCTCGTTGGTAACTTTAAATTTATGGTTGGAGAGTTTTTGATGGAAATAATTGCTGAAATTGGTCAGAATCACAATGGAGATATGGGTCTGGCAAAAGAATTAATTTTTGCTGCTAGTGAAAATGGGGCGGATGTAGCTAAGTTTCAAATATTTTCGGCAGAAGAAACGTTTGGAAAGGTTGATAATGAGTGGTTTGATTACAATTTAAAAACACAATTAGACAAAGACAGCCTCTGGCTACTCTCCGAGACGTGTAAAGAGGCAGGTATTGAATTTATGGTGTCAGCCTTTCACCCAAGATTTGTAGAATGGCTGGAAGAGGTTTGTGTTGATAGATATAAATTAGCTTCTAGAGAAATTTTTAACAAAGAATTAATGGAGGCGTATTTAAAAACAAGTAAGCCAATCCTAGTTTCTTTAGGGTTTTGGGAGGAGGGAAGTTTGCCAATATTTGAAGGAAAATCATCTATTAGTTATTTGTATTGTATTTCAAAATACCCAACGTTATTAAGAGATATAAATTTTTCAAGTATAGATTTTATTGATAAGTATGATGGTTTTAGTGATCATACAATTGGCATTTCGGCACCGATGATAGCGCTATCTAGGGGTGCGAAAATTATTGAAAAACACTTTACTCTTAACAAGCGGCTTTTCGGCCCTGATCATGCTGGAAGTATGACTCCTGAGGAATTACGCACACTTAGTTTGTTTAGAGATGATTTGCAGCAGTGTATGGCATAGGCTAATTTTATGAAGTTTTGCATTTTAACTACTGATACTGATCATCACACCTACTTCATTAATAAAATACAGGAGAAGTTTGACATTTCTTTTATTGTGTATGAGACATCTAGGTTAGAGTTTCCTTACGATACTCGGTCGGCATTTGAAAGGTCAGAAAAACTATTTGAAAAGAATTTTTTTTTTAAGGGTTGCCCTTCTATTAAACAATTTAAAGCCCCAATATTTTCAGTGCCCAGTATTAATAACCTCGAATTTAAGGAATTTTTGGAACATAATCAGGTGGATTTTGCTATTGTTTTTGGTTGTGGGCGAATAAAGACACATATAATCGACTTGTTTCCAGAAGGGATGATTAATATTCACAGGGGGATTTCAAGAAAGTACAGGGGGCTAGATAGTGACCTCTGGGCTGCGTATAATAATGATTTTAATAATATCGGTATCACACTTCATTATATCGAAAAAGGTTTGGATACTGGGCCAATAGTGTTCGAAGGTGCTATAAAGATACATGCATCTTGTAAAATTTATGAGTTAAGAGCGCATACAACACTTTTAGCAACTGAAAAAATTTTAGATTTTCTTGATAAGAAATGCAAAAAAATACAGGTGCAGGCAAGTCCACAACTGCCTGGAAAGTACTATTCTGCCATGGCAGCACAGAAAAAGATCGTTGCTGAAAGTAATTTTAATCATTATGTCAGAACTAAATCTTGGAAATTACAGTATGATTGATAATCAACTTAAAATCTTGTTATATCATGGCGTAACAAATTGTACAAGTTCTGGGATCGAGAACAATTCAGGGAAGCATATTGACAGTAAAATATTTCAATTTGAGATGCAATATATTAAAGATAATTGTAATGTGTTAAGCATGAGTGATGTTATTAGTGTATTTGAGAGTAAAAAATCAATTCCAAAAAATTCTGTGGCGGTGACTTTTGACGATGGTTTTGCCAATAATTATTCGGTTGCTGCCCCAATACTTAAAGCACTTGAAATTCCTGCGACTTTTTATATCACTACAGGCATTATTGGAACAGATAAAATGTTTTGGGTGGATCAATTAGAGTCTTGTATAAATCTTACACATAAAACGGAGATAGCCGTTTTCCTTGGGGATGATCAGTGCGTTTTTAATTTGAGTGATAATGAATACAAGATTGAAGCTTTAAAAAAAATAAAAAAATATTGCAAGAATATACACCCCAGCAAGAAAGATAAAGTTGTTGAAATGGTTTCTTATGAAACAGGCGTAATTCCAAGTGTGAATCAAGGCCCAAACTATAGGGCTATGACATGGGAAGAGGTTCAAGAAATGAATTCTGACCCCTTGTTTACTTTTGGAGGGCACAATGTTACACATGATACGCTATCATACTTGTCTCGTGATGAAATGCGTCAACAAATACGATGTTCAATAGAAGAGCTAGAGGAAAATCTTGGAGAAGTGGTTGAGAATTATTCATATCCAGAAGGGCAAAGTAATCATTTTAATAATGAAGTAATTTTATTCTTGCAAGAAAATGGCATTAAATGTTGCCCTACAGCGATTAACGGAATAAATACTCTTGGCGATGATTTATTTCATTTGAAGCGTATTATGGTTGGCATGGCCAATATAAAATTTCCATACAAGATAGAGAGTCAAATAAAATGAATATCAGCCCTCCATTAGTTACTGTATATATGCCGTCGCATAATTATGGAAGATTTTTATCTGAAGCGATCGAAAGTGTATTAAGACAAACATTTGATTCTTGGGAGTTGCTTCTTATAGACGAGAAATCAACAGATAATTCGGTTGAAGTTATGAAGTTATATTGTGGAAATCCTAAAGTCAAACTGTATCACACAGAGCATATCGGATTGCCAGAAGTTGCAAATTTTGCAATTAGCAAAGCCAAAGGGAAATATATTGTAAGACTAGATGCTGATGATGTTTTTGATGATAATGCGCTACTAGTTCTAAGTAATTACCTAGAAAGAAGACCTGATATCGCATTAGTTTTTCCTGATTATTTTTTAATGGATGAACATGGATTTGTTTATGCGCAGGAAAGGATTCAGCCTATTTATTATGCTAATCATATGCTAGATTCACCTCCAAATGGAGCATGCACAATGATTCGCAAGGGTGTATTGCAAGAGATAGGGGGGTATAGGTCTGATCTCGGCGCTCAAGATGGGTTGGATTTGTGGAGCAAGATCCGTCATCAATTTAAAGCTGAAAATGTAAATATTCCTCTTTTTTATTATAGAAGACATGGGAAGAATTTAACTGGAGATAGGGAGTTTATTCTTAATGCCAGACGAGAAATAAAAAAAGACGCATCTATTGATAAGATTGCTGGGAGTAGGCCAATTATAGCCATCATTTTATGTAGAGAAAATTATGACTTTGTTCCGAATTTGTGGAAACAGAAGATTACTAATAAAACATTGCTTGATATAGCTGTAGAGAGGTGCCTAAATTCTAGTTTGTTCGATTTTATTGTTGTCTCTTCGGATAATTTAGAGGTTAGGCAGTATTTGGAAAAATATACAGATAGTAGAATAATATTTAAAAAGAGGAGTTCGGAATCTACAATTAGATCCAGACCTGTTGCTCACATAATAGAAGAGTTGATAAGGGAATATGATCCAGATTTTTCTGGTATTTCTGTTTTGTCTATCATTCAAGCCCCATTTGTTAGAGCGAAAACCATGGAAGAGGTTGTTTATAGCTTAATATTTAACGATTCTGATAGTAGTATTCTTGTTAAAGAAGTTGAATCGACTCTTTTTGAGAAAACTCCACACGGTCTTATGCAAATAAATTACAAAGGGTTTATGATGTCTGATTTTGACACTCTGTACTTAGATACCAAAACATGTATTGCTGTTAAAAATAGTGTAATTAGTAGAGGTAGCCATACTGGCTCAAGTATTGTAAGTACAATATCGCCAGGAGACGAGACTTGGTATATTAACAGTCAACAAGATTTATTTATATCTGAAACTATATATGGAGATAAGAAACAATGAAAAACACACTGTCGAAGCATAATATTGGAATTTTTTCTTATGGGCGAAAACAGAGTCAAAGATGCCCAAACAAAATGTTGAGAGATTTCGACCAGACTACGATTGCCGATGTGTTGCTAGAAAAATTAAGTGATATCGATCAAAATGTTTTTTTTGCCGGACATGATCCAGAATTTGAAAAGAAATGTAAAGAGCACGGAGTTGAGTTTGTGCAGAGAACGCATAAGTCTGTAACGATAGATGAGCCTCAAACTGAGTGTTTGTCTTTTTTGCGTAATGTTAAATACGATTACCTGCTTTTAATCAATGGATGCCTTCCTTTTTTAGAAAAAAAAACTATTTTAGGTTTCTTAAATAATGTTGTACAGGGTGGATTGCAGCCGTCTGCAGCAGTAATTAGGCGTAATAATTATTTTTTCAATTCTAGCAAGCAGGCATTAAACTTTCCAGAGAGTTTGAAAAATTTAAATACAAAAACTGTTGAGCCGATATATGAGTTTGCAAACGCTTTGTATTTTTTTAACAGAGAGTACTTTTTTAAGCATGGTCGTTATTGGGATTGGAGCAAATTAAATCTAATTGAGCTGGATAGCAATATAGAGCTTATTGATATTGATACCGAGGAGGATTTTTTAATGGCAGAAGGTCTATGGAAAGGTTTAAATGCCACTAGCAATGATATAGAGGACTAAAATGGAAAGTGTTGATCAAAAACCCTCTGTGTATAAACTTGTTAAAAAATATGCCTTCCCTTTATGGAAGGAGATTCTTTGGTTGATCTTCCTGTCTTTAATGGCTACACTTTTTACCACAATGCAGCCCATATTTATTTCTGGATTGCTAGAGATGGTTATGGGAAGTGACATAACTCCCGAAAAGACCGTAAATTCCAACTCTGATTTATTACCGTCTTTTCTTGATTTAAACACTATAGGAAGTGAAATAAAATACTATATTAGTGAAAATATAGGGAGCTTTGAGGGTGATGAGCTTCAATTGGTTTTTGCAATAATCTTATTATTTCTTGCAGTCTCTTTTCTTGCTTCTATTTTTAGTTACGCATCGTCAGTTACTAGCTCATGGGTTAGGTTCTCCTCTGCTCGATTAATACGCCAAGACTTTGCTCGGCACATGCTTTCTCTTGATGTTGGATTTTTTCATGATAAAAAGTCTGGAGAATTGGTTTCCAGGTTTAATCAAGATGCAAGTAGTGTAGCAATAGGTTTGGGACCTTTACTGCATGGCTTTATTCAGCATGGGCTTTTAATTATTGTTTATAGCGCTTATTTGTTTTCCACAGATGCATCTTTGGCTATTGGCATTATTTTAATTGGAATGTTGCACTGGGCTGTAACAAGGGTTTTAAAGAGTCCTGTAAGACGTTTAGAAAGAAACTATTTTGACAAACTGGCGGGGCTTGTCGGATCTTTTCAGGAGACTCTAGTTAGCATTAGAGCTATTAAATCATTTGGAGTGGAGGATTTTTTTTATAGAAGAACAGATAGTAATATCAATGCCTTGAAGAAATCTGAGTTTCAAGCGTCGTTGGTAAGACAACTAGATCCAAATTTAAGACTTTTTATAGATAATTTAGCTATATCAGGAATATTTCTTATCGGTGTTGTGCAAATTCAAAGTGGTGGTTTGACATTGCAAGGATTTTTTATGTTTCTTTTGGTAGGTAAGCTTCTAATAACTCCTATTAATAAATTCTCTGTAAATTTTGTATGGATTCAGGCTCTTTTGGCTTCTTATGATAGGATATTTGAAATTTGCCAAACAAAAAGCCTAATTGAAAGCGGAGAGAGTAAAGTGCAACATTTCAATAGTGAAATTGAACTTAAAAATGTAAGTTTTTCTTATAGTGATAAAGATGTACTTAATGATATTTCATTTAAACTGAATAAAGGTGAGATTGTGGCTATAGTAGGCCCAAGCGGAACAGGAAAATCGACTCTTACTGATTTGATTTTACGATTGTATGATCCTAAGGATGGGGAGATACTAATAGATGGTGTGGATTTAAAATGTGTTGATATTCGAAGCTATAAAGCACTATTTGGAGTGGTTTCGCAGGAGAGTTTTTTGATTAATGATACAGTTGAAAATAATATTTGTTTCGGCTCTTCGGAATGTGACCGGGAGCGTGTTAAAGAAGTTGCAGAGATTGCAAATGCACATCATTTTATTACATCTCTTTCCAATGGATATGATACTGTTGTTGGTGATAAGGGAGTTAAGCTATCTGGAGGGCAAAGACAGAGAATTTCAATTGCCAGATCTATATATTCTAGTCCAGAGATTTTGATTTTCGATGAGGCAACCAGTTCTCTAGATAGTGAATCAGAAAGTAAGGTGCACGTAGCAATTGAAAACATACTATCTGACTCTACAGCGATAGTCGTGGCACATAGACTATCGACTATTATTCAGGCCGATAAAATTATAGTTCTAAACGATGGAAAAATAGAGGCTATAGGGAATCATAAGTCTCTTTTAAAGAAGAGTAAAACATACGGGAAACTGTATGCTTTACAGTTTAAAGAGTTATGAAGATTACATTATGAGTTATAAATTAGCGGTTATTCCAAAGATAAAAAAATCATTAGAATATGCTTCTGCCTATGGAAGTCAGCATGATTGTAAACATATCCATTCTTGTTTAGAACGCGAGACTTACAATATTGATATTCAATATAAAATTATTTATGAGGAGCGATTTTTTAAGTTGAAAGATAAATTTGATGGTGTGTTATTTTTAGGGTTAAGTAGCAGGTCCATAGACTTTATTAGCAAGGAAGAGGGTGTTGATATATATGTTTGGGCATTCAACCAGTGTGTTTGGCAGCAAAATCCAGACACCTACGATAACGTCTCCATCATCTTCGAACAAAGTACAAAGGATGCAGTGTTCTTTCCTAAAGAATCTACTGATATTCATTTTCTTCCGTTGGCTTTTCAAGCAAATCGGTTCAAGGCAAAGTACCATAAACCTATATGCGACCTGGTTTTTAACGGTACTTTATATAGAAACAGAAGAGAGGGTAGCAAAAATCATAGAGTGGAATTATTAGAGTTATTGTTAAAGAATGATATTACCATTGTTAATTACAACGGCAGAGCTAGAAAAAAAGACGAAAGAGAGTTGTTGTTAAAATTAAAAAAATATAAGAACTTTAGGGTAGAAAATACCTTTGGGGAGGTAAAGCATTATCACAAAGGGTTGTATTCTTTAGATTTGCCTTTTTTAGATACGGAGACAGGCGAAGATATTGAGGAAAAATATGGGATGAGTTGGCATGATTTAGAAAATACTATTTGGCTAAACCATTGGGATATTTTCCGGTCTATTGGGGCAAAGGCCAACATCATAACCTTTGATGCGCCTGAGATCAGAGCACTTGGACTAAATAATAATAATGTACATTTTTACAAGTCAACAACGGAAGACCTAGTGAGTCTTTCAGATGAGATAATGAAAATTATCAACAAACAGATGGTTAAATCTATAGATGGCAGTGTTTGGCATAAAAATACCTATCACAACAGATGGGAGTTTATAATAAAAAAAATAAGGCTGAAAAAAGGCATTCCATACAGAAATGAAACTATCTAGTTTAACTCTTCTAATATGAAAGACAAAAATTGCAAGCTTAGAAAATTAATTTCTGACTATTATAAGGATTATTACAAAATCCAGTTGGGCTTGCCTGATTGGAGAGAAAGAGTCGCATTAAGAATAGATGAGGAGGATGTGTATTGTTCTCGATTTGTAAACTGGATAGAGGAGTGGGTTAATTACTCATTTTTCAGAAAAAAAGTATTGATTGTCGGATGTGGAACGGGTGGTGAGTTGATAAAATTAACGAAAAAAGGGTCGGAAGTGTTTGCCATTGAACCCAATGAAAAAGCATTAGAAATATGCCATATAAAATGTGAAAAAGAGAATATCCCCGTAAAAAATGTAATGAATGCATATTCAGAGAATCTTCCGTTTGATAGTAATACGTTTGATTTTGTTTATTGCTTTACTGTTTTGGAACATGTTGAAGATGTAAATCTCTCGATACAGGAAATGGTGCGTTGTGTTAAGTTGGACGGCAAGGTGTTTATACAAACCCCGGATTATAGGCAATTGTACGAAGGTCATTATAAGTTGCCATTGCCTATGTTTTTACCCATTTGGTTTAATAAGATCATATTAAGAGCACTTGGAAGGCCTACTAAATTTTTAAGTACTATTAATAAAGTTAATAGTAGAGTGTTATTGGAGAAGTTTTCGGATTTACCTGTAACTGCTTTAAGGGTGTATAAAGATGAGGTGAAAAATACTCCATTATTTAGCTTTAGGTTAGGTTATGTAGCGCAGTTGGTTCAGTTTTTAATTTATAAATTGTTCAAGATAGAGGGGAATCAAATTTGGATTTTGCACAAAACAAATACTAGGAGAGGCGATTGAAAAAGATTTTTCTAAGGATGGATGATATTGGTGCGAGCACTAAAAGATACGAAGTTTATTCTAAATTTTTTCTGGGTAATATTTTATTTTTAAAATATTACCCCCCCTTTCAAGCATGGGGGCCATATCAGGAGATTTCCGTTCAGAAGTGGAAGAAAGTATTTGAGATCCTGTGTAAGTATAATGCTAAACTTACCATAGGGGTGACAGCCTCCTGGGTGGAAAAGGATGGGTCATTGACACCATTTCCCGATAAATTTCCTGAGCAGTCCGAACTACTAAGAAGTGCGAGTGAGCAAGGGATTGTTGAGATAGCAAACCATGGATTGACTCATTGTGTGGTTGGGAGGCATTTGCCAAGAAGATTTTCCTCCAACAGGCAGTTTCATCGTGAATTTTGGGACTGGATTCCACGCGAAACCCACTTTAAACATATGCAAAAATCTCAAGAAATTTTTCAAGATTGGTTGGGGTATAGGGCAACTACACTGATTCCTCCTGGGAATGTTTTTTCAGTAGATACTTTGGAGGCGGCTAGTAGTTTTGGAATTGATCTTATTAATAGCTATATAAATCTTCCTGTAGAAAATGACAACGTAAAGATTGTAAATGATAGTAATATTGATGCCTTTCATGATAGAGAGGTTGAGCTTTATGGAGTAGAATGGTTGGAACATAAAATTAAATCGTACTCCAACCGTGAATTTGGTTTATTGCGTGAAATTCAAGGTAGATAGTTCTCGTTATATTTGGGTGTTTTATTTTGAGAAGTTTTAGACGTTATCTTCTAGATAGTTTACTAGAAGAGTATCAGCATATTCTCAAGGGTAACGTTTTGGATATAGGCGGCAAGAAAATCGGAAAAAAGGGAGAGTTCGCCCCTTTAGTTTCCCAGGTTAATAGCTGGAAATATTTAAATACAGATAGAGCAACAGAGCCAGATTATATTGGTCCAGTTGAGGAGATTCCTTTGAATGATGGAGATATCGACAGTATTATAATAACAGAGGTTCTGGAGTATATCAAGAATGTGGATTTAGCATTTCAGGAGATGTATAGAATTTTATCACACAATGGTAAAATCCTATGCTCGGTGCCCCTATTGCATCCGATTCATGGTGACTACCAGGATGATAGGATTCGTTATACGTCGGTTATGCTTATTGAGATATTGAATCGTAATGGATTTTCTGTTGATATTGTAAGGCCTATGGGTTCAGTTGGAGCGGTTATTTATGATATTTTAAGAGTGTCTTCAGGTTATGCTAGCACGCATTTTATGTCTCGAATTTTTGGAAGAATTCTCCCTGTATTCTTCCCATTATTTTTATTAATTGACAAAATGACAATCAAGCAGAGTAATTTTATTAACACAGGGTACTTTATTATCGCAACAAAAACTACATTATGACACCAGTTCTTTTACGTATTAACTCAACAGGAAGAACTGGGTCAAGTTATTTATACCATTATTTTAAGTTTATTGGCTACGAATCTTATCATGAAAATTTTAGGGAATTTCTACCAATTCAGTCTGAAGTGTACAATTTTTTTCAAGCTGAAATTATGGAAATATGGAATACGAGCACAGTTGATTTTTATAAATTGAATAAGAATGTTTCTTTTCCAAATTTATATTCAAATGTACTTCAGAAGAGATTTTTTTATCAAAAATTATTATTGAAAAGAACCAAGTTATTGATTGATACTGACAATACTACAACGCCTTCAACGCTTATGTTGCTTGAAAAGTTGTCAGAGTGCGGACTTTCTTTTAAGGGTATAACTTTGTTCAGAAATCCATTTAAAACAATTCATAGTATTTATCTGGTTGAGAGAGCAGGTGGTTATCTATATCGGGCAAGGTCTATTTTTTCTAGTTCTGATAATGTTGTTAGGGCTGCGGAAATTTGGCATTCTACATATAAAATGTGTATCGATTTTGAAAAAATGCATTCAGAGAAATTTTTCCGGTTGAATGTGGAGGATTTTAACAGTAATATCGACCTTATAAGATCATTGTATGATTTTATAGGCGTACATTTTGATTTAGTAAGGTACAAGGAGTTTATACAACAAGATAGAGTAAGTAGTGCTACGACTAATTCTATAAGAAATAGTGATCTTCATCATTCTTTTGAATTTGTTTTTAACTCTGAAGAGTTAGATAAAATTGAAATAAGTGTCAGCAGTACAGCACTTGCCTTGGGTCTAGATATAAAAGAGGAGAGAAGAAAATATGTTGATTTTCATAAGAATAGATTAGGACATATATCTCGATAATTATCCTACTAATGGATGATAGTGTTAAATATTATGATTTCTAAATGTTATACAAGTGTTAATTTTATTCCAGATAATTCCAACTGGGTAACTAGTTTAGAAAATGCAGAATTAAAAAAAATTTTATTAAAACAAGAAATTAGAATCACTTCGAAGAAAATTGCATTATGCCAAGTAAATTATTTCCCAGATAAATATACTGCTATCCAAAATAGTGCTATATACCGAGCATTAGGAAACAAACTTGCATTTGACTATTACCATGGGGATCCATCTATTACACCAGAGTTTTCCTCTATCTTTGAAAGACTAAAAAAACATAAAGATCATTTCCATCGTATTAGGGTCTCTCATTCTGGTATAGAAAATCTATTGATGAATGAGGGATTTTCTGACAAAGTATTCCGTATCCCTATTGGAATTAACACTAATTTCTTTTCCCTTCAGACTAATCAGAAGAAATTTTTAACCAGGGAGAAATTGGGAATACCGCAATCGTCTTTTGTTATTGGCTCTTTTCAAAAAGACGGGAATGGCTGGGGTGAAGGTCTTAGCCCTAAATTGATCAAGGGCCCAGATGTATTGCTAGATGTGTTGAGAATTTTAAAGAATTACATACCAGAGATTTTTGTATTATTAACCGGACCATCTCGTGGCTATGTTATAAATGGATTAGAAAGACTGAAAATACCTTATAAGCATTATTATGTAGATGAATATCAAAATATATGTCAATATTATCATACTCTAGATGCATATCTTGTAACTTCTCGAGAGGAGGGGGGGCCAAAGTCAATATTGGAGTCGATGGCTAGTGGTGTTCCTATAGTGAGCACTGCCGTTGGCCAGGCACAAGATTTGATTGTTAATCATGAAAATGGCTGGGTTTCCGATTCAGGGGATGTTTCTGAATTGAGTGAAAATATTATAAATATTTATAATGGAATCGAGTTAATTCAATCAATTAAAAAAAGTGCCGTACTTACTGCTGAAAGAAATTCTTACCAAAGTCAGGGTGTACTTTGGAAAGAATTCTTTAGCCCAATATTATCTAGTCATATTATATGAATTTTCATATATTAGGAAATCTGAGAGAGAATGCTTGGGGCGGGGGAAACCAATTTCAAAAAGCCTTAAAAAAACAATTGAATAATCTTGGAGTCTATACTGACTCCATTGATACGGCTGATGTTGTTTTAGTGAATAGTCATCACTTTCAGGGGTATTTGTTAAAAATTTTTAATCTTAAAAGAAAAAATAAAGATATTATTATTTTGCATCGAATAGACGGACCGATTTCCATTGTCAGAGGTGACGATGGTCAATTTGCAATCGACAAGGTTATTATGTCTTTTAGTAATAATTTTTCAGATGGGGTTGTATACCAATCATCCTGGAGTAGAAAACAATGTATGAAGCAAGGGATTGGAAGAAGAGGCTCACAAGTGACAATACATAATGCACCAGATCCTAGTATTTTTTATGCAGATGAGAGTTATGAAGAGCACTCAAAAAAGATTAAAATAATAACTTCTTCTTGGTCAACGAATAAAAGAAAAGGACACGATATTTATAAATTTTTGGACGATAATTTGGATTATTCCAAGTATGAAGTTGTTTTTATTGGGAATACTCTTGTGAAATTTAAAAATATACTACACAAAAAATCTATGTCGAGCAAGAGTCTTGCTTTTGAGTTGAGAAAGGGGGATATTTTTATTCATCCAAGTCAAATGGAGTCGTGCTCTAATTCACTATTGGAGGCTATGAGTTGTGGGCTTGTTCCTATAATGAGAAACAATACATCTCATCCGGAAATTGTCAAATATGGAGGGGTGTTATTTGATGGAAACAAAGATATTCTAAAGGCTATTGATAAGGTGGCTAAAAATATTGCTTTATATAGAGAGTCGCTTAATCCTCCTTTAATTAATGATGTTGCTAATTCATATATTGATTTTGCGATGCAGATTCGTAGTCAAGGCTCGCCCGGCACATGGTCGTTAATTAAAGTATGGCTGGGTTCGATTTTTATGCGTCAAAATGAATACTTCAGAACTAAATTTTCCAGTAGAAAGGTTTGATGCGTCAGATAAATTTCACCCCACAAAAATACATATTAGCATTATATTGGGCCGCTGTGTTTTCGACATTTTTTCTGTCATATATTCGAATCGGCCATTTTCCTATGGCTAATTATATATCGGTATTAATTGCAGTTCTTATATTGATTACCGCTACATACGGTAATTTATCTTATTTATTAAGAAATCAATTATTAAGATTTTCAGTGGTCATAGTTGTACTGATAGCCTTAACTCTATTCTTTTTTGGTAACTCGTTTATTGATATAGTGTATAGAGTCTTAAAGTCTATGATTGTCGGAATGGTATTATCTACCGCTGCCTATATTGTTGTTTGTACGTATGGGGTCAAGTCTGCAATCAAACCAATACTATTTTGCGCATTTATTACATCTTTGATTGCAATTTTACAATCTGGAAATATAGATTTATTTTGGCAAATGAGAGAGTTTGCAGGCTATGGAGGTGACGGCACGGTTAAGGCTCAAATAGAATCAAGATCAAGAATTCCAGGTATGGCATTTTATTCCATAACCTTATCGTATCAATTATTGGCGGCGTTGTCATTAGGTGTTTTTTACTTAGTTTACTCCAAAGATGGCTATTTAAAACGTAGTCACTACAATAAAAAGAATCGCACTTTTTGGAGTGTGTTATTAATATCCGTAGGCTTGCTATTATCAGGAGCAAGGTCTACTTACCCCGCACTACTGATGCTTTTCTTTATTGTTGGTCACCACAAGGCTGGAAAGATATTGATTTTTATACCTATCATATTAGTTGCGTTTTACAACCAAGAGATTTTTGATCGAATAATGAATGTAGGATTAGGGGGTAGGTATTTGTCCAATATTACAGCAATTAGCGTCTTATTTGATCATCCATTTGGCTTGGGGGGTGAGTCATATGTGCAGACGGTACTTAATTCTGGAATGGAACATTACTCGTTAGTGTATCCCCATAATCATTTTTTAACATCAGCTGTTTCATTTGGCTTAATTCCTATTTTAATTTTTTTAATTTACAACGCTGTATTAATTACAAGGGTATCACAATTGCAAACCTATTCCAAGTATGCTCTTTTAAGCATGATATTTGTATACCATCTGAATACACTGTTCCACAATGCCGGCATGATGCTTGGAGAGCAGACTGGATGGTATATGTTTGGAATAATAGAAGGTGTGTTAACTATTTATGCGAAGAATAAAAAGAGTTTTGTTTTGAGATCTTGAAATGATAAAAAAGAGTATTCAGAAAATATTAGAGAGCCGACTATTAGCCAAAATATTAATTGAGTCGGTATTAAAAATACATAATGCCTCTTATAAATTAGCTAGTATTATGGCTATACAGTTAAATAATAGAGTTCATCCTAAGCATAGAATTATGCAATATAAAGAATGGTTCTTGGACAATATTAAAGATGATCACGTTGTATTAGATGTTGGTTGCAATACAGGCATGATGCCAGAAGTAATAAGCCAAAAAGCGACATTTGTGTATGGTATTGAGATAGAGCAACTGCATGTTGAGGTTGCTAGGAATTTAAGGCAGAAAGATAATATTGAGTATATTTGCGCTGATGCGACTACTTACGATTATTCAGAATGCATGCCTATCGATATCGTAACCTTATCTAATGTTTTAGAGCACATTGAACATAGGGTGGATTTTTTAAAGAAATTGATTGAGAAAATAGCATGGAAAAGTAAAGGTAATAAGAAATTGTTAATTCGAGTTCCTATGATTGACAGAGGATGGATTACTGTTTATAAAAAAGAACTTGGTGTGGAATATAGACTGGATAACACACATTTTATTGAATACACTTTTGAACAGTTTAAGAATGAATTAACAGAAAGTGGAATAGAGATACTGTCCTACCATATTAAGTTCGGAGAGATTTATGCTGTTTGCAAAGCTTTGTAGAAGATGGTACTGACATTATTTTTTACGCGCAATGTATCGCTCGAACTTTGGCTTAATCAAGGATTATTTGATCGAGAAAAGTTAGTCTATGAAGAGCACCTCAAACAAGGAAATTTAAAAAAAGTTTATTGGATTACCTATGGATCGGAAGATTTCAAGCTATCTAGACAATTAAAAAAAGAAAAAAAATTACATTCAGATATCGTCATTGTTGCTATGCCTAAGGTACTTAATATTCCTAAAATTGGCAATTACATATATAGCCTCTTAGCCCCTTTTTTATATCCAAAAATTTTCCGAGATACTGATATATTCAAGACTAACCAAATGGATGGATCTTGGAGCGGGCTTATTGCAAAATGGTTGTATAGAAAGCCTTTAATAGTGCGAACTGGCTACAGTATCTCCCAATTGTTGTGTGACAAAGATCTAAGTAGTTTGAAATGCAAGTGGTTTAAATTTGTTGAGAAATATACCTATAATTATGGAGATCTAGCAATAGTTTCAAGCAGTCATAACTGTGAATATATTAAAGAAAAATACCACATAAATAATCAAAAAATATTGGTTCTGTACAATTATGTAAATTTAGATATATTTACGCCTAAAAATGAAATTAATAAATATAGTGATAGAATTCTTTATGTTGGAAGATTGAATCCTGAAAAAAATTTGTTCAGTTTAGTTGAGGCAATCTCTGATATGAATTTTGTTTTAGATGTTTATGGAGAAGGTGATCAAATAGAAAGCCAGTTAAGAGATTTTGCTATAAAGAATAATGTGAAAGTTAATTTTTTTGGAGTTGTTTCCAATGATCAGCTTCCAAAAATATACAATCAATACAGCTATTACGCCTTACCTTCTTATCATGAAGGCATGCCAAAGACACTTATTGAGGCAATGGCATCGGGTTGTTTGTGTATAGGTACAGATGTACCCGGGATTAATGAAATTATTAGCGATGGGGTTAACGGCATTCTTGCCAAAACTACAACTTCAGAGAGCCTATCTAAAGCATTGAAGAGAGCGGTTAATACAAATGATAAAGAGATATTAGTCCATAATGGAATTTCTTTTATTAAGGAAAGGTGTGCATTAATCCCAATTGTTCAAAAAGAATTCTCAATATTTAAAGACTTAGTAGATGATAAATAGTAATCCAATAATATCGGTAATTATGTCGGTTTATAATCATCAAGATTATGTTGCTAATGCTATTGAATCTATTATAAATCAGACATTTAAAAACTTGGAGTTTATTATTATTAATGACGGATCAACTGACGATAGTTTAGATATAATTCGAAAATATGAAAGGTTAGATTCTAGGATAGTTGTTATTAATCAAGACAATATAGGCCTTACAAAATCATTAAATGCAGGATTTAAAAATTCATCTGGACAATATATTGCTAGGCAAGATGCGGATGATAGGAGTGTCCTAAACAGGTTAGAAAAGCAATTAGATGTGTTAAAAAAATTCCAATTAGATATTGTGACCTCAAGGGCATTCAAGGGTAACAAAATTGTTCCTCACGATTTGATATTTAACCTTAATCAAAGCAATATTTTAAAGGCAGGAAATATTTTCATACATGGAACCTTCTTTATGGATAGGCGTGTATTTGATACGCAGTTATATAATGAAGAATATAAGTATGCACAGGATTTTAAATTCATATTGGATGCTTTCGGTAACAAATTTAGGATTGGCTCTATGTTGGAGCCGATGTATTACCTGAGTAATATTGAGACAAGCATTAGTAATACTAAAAAGGATGATCAAGATAAATTCGTTTCAGCTGCTTTAAATTCGTTTTTTGGTAGTAATGTATATTTTTCATATATTAATAAATGTAATAAACATTTTCAGAGTATTTGCAAGCTTGTTTTTATTTTTTATTTATATGTAAATTCTAATGGTGTTAAATTTAAAGTCATTAAATAAGGCAAACCTTATTGCACTTAATTTTGCATTATTTTCATAATCTGTTTGAAGTTAAAAAAATAAGCCTAACAATCTTGCAGTGAGGAAAAAATATGTTTCTTGTAGATAAACAATTAAATTATTCCCGTTCTATTATGTCAAATTATGCAAAACAAATAAAATGTCAGTCAGTATTGGATCTAAGTTCTGGTCAAAGAATAGATCTAGATATTTTTAAAAATCAATATCTGTTAATAAAATCAGATGAATGTATTAAGCGTTCAGCTCAAGAAAAATTGGCTACAAATTACTTCGCCGGAAAATGATTTCAATAATTATGCCATCGTTGAATCCAAATCTTAATAAGATTTGCTCCACCTTGGATTGCATTATGCAGAATAGTGGTGAATATGAAGTTATTTTAGTCCTGCAGAGGGCTAGTGTAGAAATAGAAGGTAAAATTAAAAAACATCTTAGTTTTAATGATAAATTAATAGTTATTAATGATACTGGTATTGGTATTTCAAGAGCAAGAAATATTGCTATTAAAGCATCTACAGGGGAATGGATTTTACTGCTTGATGATGACGTCTATATTGAAAATAATACGATTCAAAATTTAAACAAACAATTGTCTGTCAATACGATGTTCTACTATGGTAATGCGTTGGTTCATAACACCGACACCCATTATGTTCGTTACTATGTAGTAGATAGAGATTTGAGTATTTGGAGTTACAATAGGGTTTGTAGTATTTCTCTTGTTATTAATCGCAAGGCTTTTGATAGAATAGGGTGGTTTGATGAGAACTTGGGGTCTGGGTGTGAACTGGGATCCTCAGAGGAATCTGACCTTGTAATCAGGGCATTGTTAAATAAAATTAAGATCAGATATTTAAAAGATTATTCTGTCTATCATGAAAAAGCAGCTCATTCGTTGCAAAAGGTAGAAAATTATGCCAAAGGTGCTGGTGCCTTGTATAGGAAGCATATGGCCAGTAAAAATCTAAAATTATATGCAAAATTTTTATCCGATCTTGCGCTAAGGGTGCTCTTTTTATTTTCATTTCAAAGAAAAAGATATGTCTTTTTTAAGGGCTTCTTTAAAGGGTTTGTTAAATATAGTGATTACAAATGAAAGTAAACTTTTTCTACAATTTAAAAAAAGTTTTTAATAAATTAGAGGTATTTAAATTAAGAAGGCATGCTATTGCTAGTAACTTATTTTTATTAAATAAAAAATGTAATCAGGTGAAGTCTATTTTATTGTACTTTCCTGACTATGAAATGATGCATTTCGGCGATCATTTATTCTTCGAGCCTTTAGCTCGACACTTAAGATCTCGTGGTTATAGGCTTGTTATTTCACCTATAAATGCTATGGAGTTTTATTTTCAAGATTTAGGCTATATGACTGGGGATGACAGTAGCCTTGAAGATATTGATTTAATTATTACAAAGGTGGAGTTCATAAGGGCGTTAAAAAATATAGACAGCCAAATTTTATTTATAGATACAGCCTCATCAAAGATACAGTCACCTTTGTGTAATGATATGATTGAAAAAGTCTCAGAGTTTTTAGGGCTGAAAAAATTGAATTATAATCCTGTCCCTTCTTATCCTTATGCTGTTAATGAGGGTAAGTTATATTTTTTGAGTGAAAATAAGAACTACATTATTTTTAATAACTACATTGATTCTGGGAGTATTAGAAGTGGCTCTACTCATCAAAACTCTATAATTGATTTTGTTAGAAACTTAAAAGACAGTACAGGATTTGAGGTTGTTCACACTGGCTCAAGTAATGATAAAAACTGTGATTCACGCGTGTATGATTTTGTTGATATTGATGTTAGAGGGAAAACTTCAATAAAAGACCTGTTTATAATTTGTTCGCTAAATAATGTAATATACAACGTATCATTTGATGGGTTTCAGATGCATTTATTCTTCGTCCAAAATAAAAAGTCTTTCATATTATTTAGAGGTAGATTGATTAAGAGAAATGAAGATTATATTAAAAAATTTGTTAATCCTCCGTTTTTCCATGACAATCCTAGTAGCATAATTGAGTATATTGAATAATTTTTAAAATGAAGCATCTTTTTGATTTATTTATCGGTGTTGCGCTTTGCATATTATTATTCGTCCCAATGTTGTTGGTGGTTATCTCTATACAATTAACATCAAAAGGCCCGTCACTGTATTGGTCAGATAGAATTGGCAAAAATAATAAAATTTTTAAAATGCCAAAGTTTAGATCAATGTTGACAGATACTCCTGCTGTGGCAACCCACTTGTTGGATAATCCAGATGTTTATTTAACCCCTATTGGTGGTTTTTTGCGAAGTTCAAGTTTAGATGAGCTTCCGCAACTATTCTCAGTATTAAAGGGCGACATGAGCTTTGTAGGGCCGCGTCCTGCGCTATTTAATCAAGAAGACTTAATAGCTCTACGTACTGAAAAGGGGGTGGATAAATTATTACCAGGCATTACAGGCTGGGCGCAAGTTAATGGCAGGGATGAATTATCAATTCCCGATAAAGTTGATTTGGATGTAGAATATTTGCAACGCCAATCATTTTGGTTTGATATGAAAATATTGTGGATGACATTTTTAAAGGTGATTAAAAGAGATGGGGTTAGCCACTAGCAGAGCTAGTGGCAATTATGAATTTTTAATGTTAAATGTTGCGCCCCAAGGGCACTTCTTTCAGGGCGAATGAAAATAGTATGAAAATTTTAGTAACAGGCGGCGTAGGCTATATCGGCTCACACACCTGTATTGAGCTGCTTAAAGCGGACTACGAGGTTGTGGTGGTGGACAGTCTCTGCAACTCATCGCTCGAAGCGTTAAAGCGTGTTGAGAAGTTAGCGGATACCAGTATCCCTTTTTACAAGGTAGATGTGCGTGATAAAGCTGCACTGACGCGCGTATTTGAAAAACACGCCATTGATGGCGTGATTCATTTCGCAGGTCTGAAAGCGGTGGGTGAGTCGGTAGAGAAGCCAATTGAGTATTATGATACCAATGTTGGCGGCACTTTTATTCTCGCTGAAGTGATGCGCGATTTCAATTGCAAAACCTTTGTCTTTAGCTCATCCGCGACGGTCTATGGCGATCCGCATACGGTACCGATTAAGGAGGATTTCCTGCTGTCGGTCACCAATCCGTATGGTCGCTCTAAGTTGATGATTGAAGAGTTTTTGCAGGATCTGTTTGTTGCAGATGATAGCTGGCATATCGCACTGCTTAGATACTTTAACCCTGTGGGTGCACATAAGAGTGGGCTGATTGGTGAAGATCCGAATGATATTCCCAATAATTTAATCCCATATATCGCACAAGTGGCAGTGGGTAAATTAGAAAAGTTAACGGTTTTTGGTGGAGATTATGATACGCCCGATGGTACGGGAGTGCGTGATTACATTCATGTGGTAGATCTAGCCAAAGGGCATGTCAAGGCGCTACAGGCGTTAGAGGATAAGCCGCAGCTGTTAACCGTTAATCTAGGCACAGGCAACGGCTACTCAGTACTGGATATGGTAAAAGCTTTTGAAAAGGCATCGGGCAAGCACATAGCATATCAAATTGCCGATAGACGCGCCGGCGACATCGCCACCTGCTACGCCGATCCAAGTTACGCAGCAGAAAAGTTAGACTGGAAGGCTGAGCGTGAGCTAGATGAAATGTGCGAAGACACCTGGCGCTGGCAAAGCATGAATCCTGATGGGTATTCTCATTAGCTCGGCTAATGAGAATGTTGAATTATAAACGTTTAATTTTTAATGGAAAATTTTGGAAATTTCCTAAATGGATGAAAAACCCCTATTTTTAATGAGTTGTAGGTTTAGGTCTTGGTGTAATTATCAAAAAAATAGTCGTTATAAAGTCTCTGTAGGAAAATAAACAGCTCTTTTTAGGGCTATTTTTGTTTTCAAAACAGGCAAAATAACAGGTAGTGAGAAGTTTCAGAAATTATGCAAATGAGTGAATTTTAGTAAGAAATATGATCAACAAACTTATCAATTTATCCAGAATCAGCAAGCAGTTAATTATGCTATTGGTTGATGCTATTTTACTGGTGTCAATATTGTTGGTATCGTTCTCAATTCGTCTTGGTTATTGGTATTTTCCACAAAGTGACTTGATTTGGGTGATATTTGGTGCACCAGTGATTGCTAGCGTTATCTTTGTGCGCTTTGGCTTGTATCGTGCGGTGATTCGTTATATTGGTTTCAAAGCGCTTTGGGCAATTGTACAGGCGGTGTCTCTTTATGCGTTAGTGTGGGGTGTTATTGGCTTTATGGCTGCCGTGGACGGCATTCCTCGTTCAGTCATATTGATTAATTGGGTGTTGTCTCTGTTGGCGATTGGCGGAGTGCGTATTGCTGCGCGCGTTGCGCTTAGCAACAATGTTGAATTTTCAATACCCCAGGGTAGCCTCTCTTGGCTTGCGCCAATTCTCCTTCTGTTTAATTTTAAATTGAAAAGCAAAGTCAAGAGCGATGGGGATAAAAAGCGAGTACTGGTGTATGGTGCGGGTGATGCGGGTGTTCAGTTGGTATCAGCATTAGAGCACTCTTGTGAATACAATCCTGTTGGGTTTGTTGATGATGCTCAAGCGTTGCAAGGTAACCATATTAGAGGGCTGGATGTTTATTCAGTTGATGCTATTGAAGGGGTTATTAGCAAGTTAAAAGTGGATGAGGTGTTGATTGCGATGCCAAGTGCTTCTCGCACTAAGCGACTGGATATTATTAATCAACTAGAGCCGTATCCAGTGTTGGTGCGCATGCTGCCTGGTGTGGCTGAGTTGGCCGAAGGCAAGGTGAGTATTGGTGATTTACGTGAAGTAAGTATTAAAGACTTGCTTGGGCGTGACACAGTGGATGCTAATAAAGAGCTATTAGGAAAAAATATTACCAATAAGACGGTGGTGGTAACGGGCGCAGGCGGCTCGATTGGATCTGAGCTGTGCAGGCAAATCGTATTTCTAAAGCCTAAGGCTTTGATCTTGTATGAGATGAGTGAGCTGGCGCTTTACACTATTGAAAAAGAGCTTTCTAATATTGGTATTCATTCATTAGATATTTACCCAATACTGGGTAGTGTTAATAATAAAACTAGGCTTGCTAATGTGTTTAAACGTTTTGGTGTGGATACTATTTATCATGCAGCAGCTTATAAGCATGTGCCGATGGTGGAGTTTAATAATACCGAAGGGGTTGATAATAATATTTTTGGTACGCTAAATTGTGCACAGGTAGCGATTGAGTCTGGCGTTGAGACTTTTGTACTAATCTCTACCGATAAAGCAGTGCGTCCGACCAACACCATGGGCGCGACTAAGCGTAGTGCGGAGTTGG
>CAZPQL010000015.1:0-47786 GCA_964588725.1 uncultured Rhodobacterales bacterium | reverse complement strand
GGCCGCGAATACGGTTCAGCGTGTCGATCACATGCGCAGGGCCGTATCCCCACCCGACACGCAATCCCCCCAGACCGTAAATCTTGGAAAACGTGCGGGTCATCACCACGTTCTGGCGCGTCTCCACCAGTGCCGACCCCCCGTCAAATCCGTCAACGTATTCGGCGTAAGCTCCGTCCAGAACCAACAACGTCTGCGCCGGGATGCCTGCGGCCAGTCGTGCGACCTCTGCGTTTGAAATCATCGTCCCCGTGGGGTTGTTTGGGTTGGCAATGAACACGATTTTGGTGCGCGCGCTGCATACGGCCAAAAGACTGTCCACGTCCGTGACACGGTTGTTTTCACGCGCAATCACAGGAGTCGCGCCAACGGCAAGTGCCGAAATGCGGTACATGGAAAACCCGTGTTCGGTATGGACGACCTCATCCCCCTGACCAGCGTAGGCCTGACACAAAAACGCGATGATCTCGTCTGAACCCGCCCCGCAAATGACGCGCGCGGCGTCCAGACCGTGCACCTCGGCAATGGCCCCGCGCAGGGCTGAGTGATCCGATGACGGGTACCGTTCCAGCGCTACATCTGCTTCGCGGTAGGCGGCGCGCGCCAGCTGGCTTGGTCCCAACGGGTTTTCGTTGGACGACAGTTTGATCACCGATGTCGCACCCGCCACATGGCTGTCGCCACCGACATAAGGGTCGATGTCTGCAATACCAGGTTGGGATTTAATCGGGTTGGTCATCGGTCGGGCCCTTTTGAAGTCCGGCTTCTTCTAGCGACGGGCAGCGTTATTGGCCAGAACCGATTGAGCGCAAACAGGCCTGTCAATGGCTACAGAAAGCTTTGCGGGTCGATATCTATTGTCATGCGCATGTTGTTTCGCAACTTGAACTGCCGCGTCCACGTCTGCAGCGCCGCCTGCAAATCGACGCCCTTGCCGGCCTTGACCAGCAACCGCACACGGTGGCGGCCGCGAATGCGGGCGATCGGCGCAGGAGCCGGCCCAAAGACCTGCGCACCGGCAGCAACCAAGGGTGCTACGTTGCGCGCCATGTCGCTGCCAAGCCCGTAAACATCACGCGCGTCCGGACCCGATAGAATGATGCCCGCCAGCCGCCCATAGGGGGGCATACCCGCGACTTCGCGTTCACCCGCCTCCGCCGTCCAGTAGCCTTCTTCGTCGCCCGAAACGATCGCGCGCAGCACCGGATGTTCGGGCTGATGCGTTTGCAACAAGGCCACGCCGCGGGTTTTCACCCGACCGGCACGTCCAGAGACCTGTCGCATCAGTTGAAAGGTCCGCTCACCGGCGCGCAAATCCGAGCCGTGCAGACCCAGATCGGCGTCAATTACACCCACCAGGGTCAACAGTGGAAAGTTATGGCCCTTGGCGACGATCTGCGTACCGATGACCAGATCGGCGCTACCCTGTGCGATGTCTTCGATCCGTTGCTTCATCGTCCGCGCCGACGCGGTCTGATCCGACGACAGGATCGCCAAACGGACGTCGGGAAATAAATGTGCCGCCTCTTCCGCCAGCCGTTCGACGCCCGGGCCGATAGGGGCCAATTTGTCCGCGACGCCGCAGGACGGACAGACCGTTGGTATCGCTTCGCTGCTGCCGCATTGGTGGCAGACCAGCCGACCCTGGAAACGGTGCTCGACCATCCGCGCGTCGCAATGATCGCAGGCGATCTGGTGGCCACAGGCCCGGCACAGCGTCAACGGCGCGTACCCTCGGCGGTTTAGAAACAACATCGCCTGTTCACCGCGCCCGATCCTGCCCCTCACCGCGTCCTCTAGAACCGGCGAGATCCAGCGCCCCTGCGCCATTTTTTGCCTGCGCATGTCGATAGTGGATATATCGGGCAGCGTGGCCGATCCAAAACGCTGCGGCAAAACCAGCCGGGTATATTTGGCTGACTGGGCATTGGCCCAGCTTTCCAGACTGGGGGTCGCTGAAGCCAGTATCACCTGCGCGCTGCACAACGAACCCCGCAGAACTGCCATATCGCGGGCGTTGTAAAAAACGCCGTCTTCCTGTTTGTAGGAACTATCGTGTTCCTCGTCCACGACCAGCAGGCCCAGATTCTGAAACGGCAAAAACAGCGCCGAGCGCGCGCCGACCACCAGCCGACAATCGCCCTGCGCCACCATGCGCCAGCAGCGCCGCCGTTCGGTCAGCGTGACCCCCGAATGCCACTGGGCCGGCGTGACACCAAACCGCGCCCTGATGCGCTCCAGAAACGCTGCGGTCAGGGCTATTTCGGGCAGCAGCACCAACGCCTGACGTCCGCGCGCGATCACCTGCGCTATGGCCTCCAGATAGACCTCGGTCTTGCCCGATCCCGTCACACCCTGCAACAGCCACGCCTTGTATCCCCCCGCGTCGATCGCGGCAGAAATCTGCGCCGCAGCACGGGCCTGACCGACACTAAGCGTGCGGTCGGACATCGCGCGCGCCTGAACGGGTGCATAGGGCAGATCACGCGGTGTTTCCTGTTCTAACACCACGCGCTGTTGGATCAGACCTGTGATAACCGACGCGGACACCCCCGCGAGTTCGGCCAGTTCCGACGGGGTGAACACCGCGTCCGGTTCAGCCTCCAGCACGTCCAGAACGCGCGCGCGCGCCTTGGTCATCCGATCGGGAGCCGCTGACCCGGATGACAGCACTTTCTGCATCAAAGTCGGGCGCATCAACCCCGGAGAGCGCGTGGCAAGGCGCAGCACCGCTTGCAACGGGCTGACCGTATAGGCAGCCAGTTTTTCGATAAAACCCGTCATTTCGGGCTGCATCGGCGGCAGATCGAGCACCCGCACAACTGACCGCAGTTTGCGCGCGTCAAACCCACCCAGCCCGACGCCCCAAACGACGCCCAAAATCCGGCGCGGACCCAGCGGCACCTCGACGAACGCGCCCCGAAACACGCCGCCCGGCGGCGCTTTGTAGTCCAGCAGTTGATCCGGCGGTTGCGTGGTCAACACGGCCACCCGGTCGCCCTCGTTGAAAAACTGGGGCTCAGACATCGGTCATTCTTATTCCAAAAGGGTATTCCCACCGGACAGCCATTAGGTTAAGACTTTGTAAAACAAGTACGACCGGGCGATAAATCCCGGCACGAATACCCAAAGGCAGAGACATGAAGTTTTTCGCAGATACCGCTGAAATCGACGATATTGCCGCGCTGAAAGAAATCGGCCTGGTTGACGGGGTCACCACAAACCCGTCGCTGATCCTGAAATCTGGTCGCGATATATTGGAAGTGACCAAAGAGATTTGCGCGCTCGTTGACGGCCCCGTCAGTGCCGAAGTCGTGTCACTTAAGGCGGACGAAATGATCGCCGAGGGGCGTAAACTGGCCAAAATCGCCAGCAATATCGCAGTAAAAGTCCCGTTGACCTGGGACGGACTAAAGGCGTGCAACGTACTGACCAATGACGGGCATATGGTCAACGTCACTCTGTGCTTTTCCGCCAACCAGGCGCTGCTCGCCGCCAAGGCCGGTGCCACGTTCATATCGCCTTTTATCGGGCGTCTGGACGACATCAATCTGGACGGCATGGACGTGATTGCGGACATTCGCACCATCTATGACAATTACGGTTTTGAAACTGAGATTCTGGCGGCCTCTATCCGCTCGGTCAACCACATTTCCGAGGCCGCGCTGATTGGCGCCGATGTGGTGACCGCGCCGCCGAAAGTTCTGAAAAAACTGGCTGATCACCCGCTGACCGAAAAGGGTCTGGCGGCGTTTCTGAATGACTGGGAAAAAACAGGGCAGAAGATCCTGTAAGAAATCGGGGGCACCATGAGCAAAACAGCCAACGCGCTTGAAAATATACGCAACGCGATCATGTCGGACCCCGACGTGATACTCGAAGACCGCGCCGTGATGAAAGCGCTGGTCGCGGCCAATGACAAAAATCTGGGCGGCAACGTCATCGATTTGCGTGGCGTAGCGATGGAGCGGCTTGAAGAGCGTTTCGACCGCCTTGAGGACACCCACCGCAACGTGATCGCGGCGGCCTATGAAAACCTGGCCGGCACCAATCAGGTGCAGCGCGCGGTGCTCAGCCTGATGGAGCCGGGCGAATTCGACGACTTTCTGGCGTTGCTCAATGGCGATGTGGCGTCGATCATGAAGGTCGACCGCATGATGCTTTGTCTGGAATCGGCGCACGCGGACGAATCTGCCGCCGCGCCGCAACACGACAGCGTGCGTATTTTTGCGCCGGGCTTTCTGCTGGATTATCAAACCGACGGCCGCAATTTCGCCAGCCGATTTATTACACTGCGGCAAAACTCGGAAGCGTCACCCGCATTTTATGGCGACAAAGCCCAGTGGATTCAGTCCGAAGCCTTGATCACCCTTGATCTGGGGCCGGGAAACCGTCCGGGGATGCTGGCAATAGGATCCGAGGATCCTCACCGGTTCCATCCCAATCAGGGCACCGACCTGTTGACCTTTTTTGGCGGCGTTTTTGAGCGCATCATGCGCCGCTGGCTGGCCTGATGCTGGCGCCGGGCACGGCGGATATTCTTCAGCTCTGGCTGGACAACGTCAGCGCTGTTGGTGGTGGAGCGCGCACGACAATTGCAGCCTACCGGCGTGATCTCACGTGTTTTTTTCGATTTCTTGGAAACTACAACAATAAGCCCGCCGCCGACACGGCTTTGAGGACCATCGATCAAACTGATATGCGTGCGTTTATGGCAGCTGAAAAACGCCGGGGTCTCACGTCCCGGTCGGTGGCGCGCGAAGTATCGGCGGTCAAAAGCTTTTACCGCTGGTTCGGCCAGCATGCAGGTTTTGAACCAACGGCGGTTTTGGCGACCCGCACCCCGAAATTTCGCACCGGCCTGCCGCGACCTGTGGACGCCGAAGGTGCCAAATCGCTGTTATCGCTGATTGAAACCGGCCACAACCACGACTGGATCAACGCACGTGACGTTGCCGTGTTAACGTTGCTGTGGGGCTGCGGGTTGCGTATTTCTGAGGCTTTGTCGCTGAAAATGGCGCAAACACCGCTGGAGGAAATATTGCGCGTCTCCGGCAAGGGCGGCAAGGTCCGGATTGTTCCGGTGCTGCCTGTCGCCCGCAGTGCGGTCGCCCGCTACGTTGAACTATGTCCCCACGCCGATCATCCGAAAGGTATGCTGTTCCTTGGGCTGCGCGGCAAACCACTGCACCCACGCGCAATTCAAAAAACCATGGAAAGCGCACGCACCGGGCTTGGCCTGCCTGCCAGCGCCACGCCGCATGCACTGCGCCATTCGTTTGCCACCCATTTGCTGGCGGCCGGAGGCGATTTGCGCACCATTCAGGAATTGCTTGGCCATGCGTCGTTATCCACAACGCAGAACTATACGCACGTCGATCAAAGCCGCCTGATGGATGTCTATTTGCAGTCCCACCCCAAAGCGCGCTAACAGGTCACAACAGCAATCTATGAGTGTTCCATGACGCCGCGCCAACGCGCCCTTTCTGTACATTTGTTGACGGCCACCGGCGCGGTTTTTGCCATGCTGGCAATGTTGGCGGCGGTCAGGGAAGAGTGGAGCCTGATGTTCCTGTGGCTGGTTGTGGCCTTTGCCGTGGACGGGATCGACGGACCTTTGGCGCGCAAATACGAGGTCAAGAAATACGCCGCCGAATTTGATGGCGTTCTGCTGGACTTGATCATCGATTACCTGACGTATGTGTTCATCCCCGCTTTCGCGCTGTTTCAAAGCGGGCTTCTGCCCGGTTGGACTGGCTGGGTCAGTATCATCATCATCACATTCACCAGCGTGATGTATTTTGCCGACACGCGCATGAAAACCAAATCTAACAGCTTTTCGGGGTTTCCCGGGTGCTGGAATATGGTGGTGCTGGTGCTGTTCGCGCTGGAACCGAATTTCGAGATAATTTTGGCGGTTGTCGTGGTGATTGCCGCGTCAATGTTTACACGGCTTGAATTTGTTCACCCGGTGCGCACAAGGCGTTGGCGAATGATTACCCTGCCCATGGCTTTGGCCTGGACGGGCTTTGCGGGTGCTGCAGCGTGGTATAATTTCCATGCGGTCCCGATCATTCTGACAGGGCTGACGATCACGTCGGTGTATTTACTGCTGGCTGGGATAGCGATGCAGATATTTCCCCAGCACCCGTCCTCATAACCGCGTCAGCACCACACCCGACAATATCAAACCCGCTGCCACAAGTTTGCCCGGCGATGCCCGTTCGCGAAAAAACAGCACGCCGATCAAAACCGCAAACAGCACCGACGTTTCACGCAATGCCGCCACCAGCGCGATTGGCGCCTGGGTCATGGCCCTGACCACAATCGCGTAGGCCGCATAAGACGCTGCACCCGCCAGCAGGCCTTGCACCCACAGGCGCGCCGTATATCGCAACACCGGTTTGCCGCGTATGGTCACCGCCCAGGAGGCAAACAAAACACCGTCAAGAAAAAACATCCATGCCACGTAGGCTGCCGTGCTTGTCGCCACCCGCGCGCCCAGTCCGTCTACGACGGTATAGCCGGCGGTCATCAAAGCCGACCCCAGCGCAAAGGGCAGTAACCGCAGCGACTCGCCCCCGGTGAACACACCGCGGGCCATCGCCAAAATACCCAGACCCACCAAAAATATGCCGCCGTACTGTGACGGCGAAACGCTGTCCGCCAAAATGACCGCGCCGAAAAGCGCGACCATCATAGGGGGTGCGCCGCGCGCAATCGGATAGACACGGCTCAGGTCGCCGTGCCCATAGGCACCGGCCAAAAATATTTTGTAAAACGTGTGCAGGATGACCGACGCGATGATCCACCCCCACACCGCGCCACTCGGCAGCGGCGATATCGTCACCAGCCCCAGCCCCATGAGCCCCTGCGCGGTGGACATCACGTACATGCTGTCGATCTTGTCGCCACCCGATTTGAGAATAGCGTTCCAACCGGCATGCAACAGGGCCGCCAACAGAACCGCAAAAAAGACCGGCAGCGTCAAATCAACAGCCCCGCGGCACCTTCGTGGCGCAAAAGCCAGACTTTGGTCTCGATACCCAAACCACCTGAAAAACCTCCCAGACTATCTGACCCAAGGACACGGTGGCAGGGGATCAGAATTGGTAACGGATTCGCGCCAAGCGCCTGCCCCACCGCCTGCGCGGGGGCCTCGACGCGCTTGGCCACGTCACCGTAAGTCGTTGTTTCACCGTATCGAATAGCAAACAATGCCTCCAGAACCAAATGCACCAGCGGGCTGGTTTGGGCCGCCATCGGCAGGTTGAACCGCTGCAATCGGCTGTCAAAATAGGCAGTGATCTGCGCGGCCGCCTCATCCAGCAAAGGCGTGCGGTCGTCAAATTGCCGACGCCCCCATCTGAGCCCGCAGATGTGTTCGCCGTCTTGCGAGACAATCAGTTGGCCGACCGGCGTTTGCAGCGATCTTTGCATAGGTTTGTCGCCTAAGACAGCGCCTCGTCGCAGCGTTTGCAGGTGGCGGGGTGGGTATGCGTGCCCACGTCGCCAAGGACTTTCCAACAGCGCGCGCATTTTTCCCCGGCGGCTTTTTCGAACACCACACCAACGCCGTCGGTTTCCGGCAGGCGAAAAGCACCGTCCAGCAAGGGATCATTGGTCAGCACGATATCCGACGTGATGCAGATGTCCGCAAAATCCACGCTCTGAAGAATGTCACGCGTGTCTTTGCTGGCGACGGTCACCACCGGCGCGGCTTCAAGCGACGCGCCGATCACTTTGTCCTGACGCTGAATTTCAATGGCCCCTGTAACCACGCGGCGCACGCGGCGCACTTCGGCCCACTTGGCTGCCAGCGCATCATCACGCCACGCCACTGGCGTAAGCGGAAAATCCACCAGATGCACCGAGTCGTCGTCGCCTGCTTTTCTCTGAAGCCACACGTCTTCCATGGTAAACACAAGGATAGGGGCCAGCCACGTTGTCAGATGGTGAAACAGAATATCCAGAACGCTGCGTGCAGAACGCCGCGCAAGACTGTCGGCGGCGTCACAATACAACGCATCCTTGCGGATATCAAAATAATACGCGCTAAGATCACCGGTGCAAAACTGAAACAGCGCCTGAAACACGCCTTGGAAGTCGTATTTATCATAGCCCGCGCGGACAACCTGATCAAGCTTGTACAGGCGGTGCAGCACCCAGCGTTCCAGCTCGGGCATGTGCGCAGCGTCCACGCGCTCGCTTTCGGAAAACCCGTTCAGGTTGCCAAGCATAAAGCGCATAGTGTTGCGCAAGCGCCGGTAACTGTCGGCCACGCCTTTCAGAATTTCAGGCCCGATCCGTTGATCGTTGGTGAAATCAACCTGCGCCACCCACAGCCGCAGAATATCGGCACCGTATTGTTTGGTGACCTGGTCGGGCACAATGGTGTTGCCCAGCGATTTGGACATTTTCATGCCCTTTTCATCCAGCGTAAACCCGTGGGTCAGCACGCCCCTATACGGTGCGCGGCCATTGGTGCCGCAAGATTGCAAAAGGCTGGAATGAAACCAGCCGCGATGCTGGTCGGTGCCCTCAAGATAAAGATCGGCAATGCCATCGGGCGTGCCGTCGTCGCGGTCGCGCAGAACGAACGCAGGCGTGGAGCCGCGATCAAACCACACATCCAGAATATCATCGACCTTGGTCCACTCACGCGGGTCATAAAGCCCGTCAAGAAAGCGTTCCTTGGCACCGTCCGCGTACCATGCATCGGCACCACTTTCGCGAAAAGCCGTCGCAATTCGCGCGTTCACCGCATTGTCGCGCAGAATTTCAACCTGCCCGTCGCCTGCGTCTTTGATAAAACACGACAGCGGCACACCCCACGCGCGCTGGCGCGACATCACCCAGTCAGGGCGGGTTTCGATCATCGCGTGCAGGCGGTTGCGCCCTGTGGCCGGGGTCCATTTAACGTTGTCAATCTCTGTCAGCGCGCGGGCGCGAATGGTGGTCCCAAAGCTGTCCAGGCCGTCGTTCAGGTTTTGATCAATCGCCACGAACCACTGCGGCGTGTTACGGAAAATCACCGGCGCTTTGGAGCGCCAGCTATGAGGATAGCTGTGTGTGACGCGCCCACGGGCGATCAGGCCGCCAACCTCGACCAGCTTGTCAATCACGCGTTTGTTGGCGTCCTTTTCTTTGCCTTTGTGGTCAAAGATAACGGCTCCGCCAAAGAAAGGAAGGTCCGCCCGGAACGAACTGTCCTCCAGAATATTATGGGTCATCGGCAGGTTGTGTTTTTGCCCGATGACATAGTCATCGGCCCCGTGGCTGGGGGCGGTGTGCACGAAACCTGTGCCAGCTTCTTCGGTGACGTGATCACCGGGCAGCATCGGCACGTCGTAATCCCACTCGCCGTTTGCCCCGTCTGCGGCGCGCAGCGGGTGTGCAAGGGTCATGCCACTGAGCTCATCGGCGCTTACATCACGCACCAGCTCGTAAGCGTCCGGCTCCAGCCGCGCCTGTTTGAAGGACGCGGGCGCAAGCGATTTGGCCATTAGAAATGTTTCGCCCTCCTTCAGCCAGCTTTCGCCTTCGACCTTTGTGACGCGAAAAAGGCCGTAGTCGATATCGGGATGATAACAAACGGCGCGATTTTGCGGGATGGTCCAGGGGGTCGTCGTCCAGATGACGACGGACGCTTGGCTTTCATTTTTGCCCACAATGTGCGAATCCGACTCGTCAGCTACATGAACCACCGGAAACTTCACCCAGATCGTATGGCTTTTATGGTCGTGATATTCGATCTCGGCCTCGGCCAGCGCGGTTTTTTCGACGGGGCTCCACATCACCGGCTTTGAACCGCGATACAGCGACCCGTTCATCACGAACTTCATGAACTCCTCGGCGATCACCGCCTCGCTTTCGAAATCCATGGTTTTATAGGGCTTGTCCCACGCGCCCGTCACGCCAAGACGTTTGAATTCCTCGCGTTGGATATCGACCCATTCTTCGGCGAATTTGCGGCACTCGCCGCGCAGTTCGTTGACGGGAACGTCATCCTTATTCTTGCCCCGCGCGCGGTATTGTTCCTCGATTTTCCATTCAATCGGCAATCCGTGGCAGTCCCAGCCGGGGACATAGCGCGAATCTTTGCCCATCATCTGCTGGCTGCGTACCACCATGTCTTTGAGAATTTTATTCAGCGCGTGACCAATGTGCAGATGCCCGTTGGCGTAGGGCGGGCCGTCGTGCAGGATGAACGGCGTGCGGTCGGCGGTGGCGCGCAGACGATCATAAATCCCGATGCGCGCCCAACGCTCCAGCCATTCGGGCTCGCGTTTTGGCAGACCCGCGCGCATGGGAAAGTCTGTTTCGGGCAGGTTGATCGTGTTTCTATAGTCGGGTGTCTCGGCGCTCATTTGGCGTCTCCGTCGTCGTGTTCAAATGGTTTTTTGGGGCGGCGCGACAACGTCATGCACCTTTGCCCGGCAGCCTGAACAGTCAGAGCGCCGGGTCAATAATTCGCGTGATAATGCCAAGACGTGGATCCATGCGCGCGCTTATACGCGCGGGCCGAACCAAGGTCCAGTCTGCGTTTCCCGCAGGGCTTGGCAAAACCCGCAGCGCAGGCTAGGGCAGCGCCATGCCCCGCTTTGCCCTGAAAATCGAATATAACGGCGCGCCGTTTTGCGGCTGGCAGCGCCAAAAGGGGCTGCCGAGCGTCCAGGCGGCGCTTGAAGCGGCGTTGGGCAAAATAGAAAGCGGCGACATTACCGTGTCAGGCGCGGGACGCACAGACACCGGCGTGCATGCCACGGGGCAGGTTGCACATGTGGATCTGGCCAAAGACTGGACGCCGTTTCGGTTGTCCGAGGCCGTAAATTACCACCTGAAACCCTTGCCGGTCGCCGTGATCTCTGCGGCCGGGGTTGGGGAGGATTTTGACGCCCGCCATTCGGCACGTGCGCGTCATTATGTCTATCGCCTGCAATCACGCCGCGCGCCGCTGGTGCACGACAAAGGGTTGGTGTGGCGCATATCGCATGGGCTGGATACAGACGCGATGCGTACCGCCGCCGCGCATTTGATCGGCAAGCACGATTTCACCACATTCAGATCGACCCATTGTCAGGCGCAAAGCCCGGTGAAAACGCTCAGTGCCCTGACGATTGAAGAGATTGATTTGGGCAATGGTACAGAATTCCGCTTTGACGTCCGCGCCCGCAGCTTTCTGCACAATCAGGTGCGCAGTTTTATCGGATCACTGGAGCGCGTGGGTGCACATAGCTGGGAGCCCGACGACATGAAGACCGCGCTGCTGGCGCGCGACCGCGCTGCCTGCGGGCCTGTTTGCCCGGCGCAGGGGTTATATCTGGCAAATGTCATTTACCCTGAATCACCGTTTTAGGGACGTGGCGCGGCGGCGCGACGTAGTCGATCAGCAATCGCCAGACCAAGGCCCGACACGGGGATAGGCGCCACGTCGATCGCAGTTTTACCTGCTTTTGCATCCAGAATTCGCAAATATGCAAACAGATTAGCGGCGGCTTCAGACAGGTTCCCTTCGGGCGACAAATTTAGATCGGCGTTCTCGCAATGTGGCCCGAACCCCAGCCACAGGTGACCGTCGCGCGGCCTTTTTACGTTCAAATGTACCGCCATACGCGGGGCATAGTGCGACGCCATCAACCCCGGTGAACGTCGCGTTTTTTCCGGCGTGGCAGCGCCAAGATCCGCGCCCGTCACCGCAGCGATATCTTCAACGCTTGCCCCGCCTGCCCGCAACAAGGCAACGCCATTTGGTGTGGCGCGCACTATCGTCGATTCAAGTCCCACGATACAGTTGCCACCATCCAGAACCGCGTCGATCCGACCCGACAATCCCTGCATTACATGCGCCGCGCAGGTGGGACTGACCTGCCCCGACATGTTCGCCGACGGTGCCGCCAACGCGCTGTCAAAACTTTTCAGCAATGCCTGCGCCACCGGATTGGCGGGCACGCGAATGGCCACGGTGTCGGCCCCGGCACTTACCGCGGGTGCCAATCCGGAATCGCCGCGCAAGGGCACCACCAGACTTAATGGCCCGGGCCAAAACGCTGCGGCAAGTTTCAAAGATATGTCGTCAAAAACACCGTACTGCTGTGCTGCCGACAAATCAGCCACATGAATAATCAGCGGATTTAATGTGGGTCGCGATTTGGCCGCGTAAATCGCTGCCACCGCTACAGCATTGGCCGCATCTGCTCCAAGGCCGTAGACCGTTTCGGTCGGAAAAGCGACCAGTCCGCCGCGCCGCAACATATCGGCGGCGGCACGCACGCCCATAGCGTTGTCTTGCAACATTATCGTGTTCAAAGGGTCCATTGTGACGCGGCGTTCTGATTGTTAAGGATGGCGCAGACCACTAGCCTGCCTACGTTCAAGCGCCCACATAGCCAAATGTGCGCGCCGATGCAAAGCCACGCCGCCAAGGAGCCGCCACATGTCCTACCGCGCCCCGATAGCCGAGCTTGAATTTCTGTTTCACAACGTGGTGGGCGGCGATCAACTGGCGGAGACGGAGCTTTTTGCAGATTCGACGCCCGATACAGTTAACTCGATCCTGACCGAAGCCGCAAAAATGGCCGAGAACGTGCTGGCTCCGCTGCAAACCAGCGGCGATCAACATCCGGCGGTGCTGGAAAACGGTGTGGTGCGTACACCGCCCGGTTTCACGCAGGGCTACCGGGCCATCGCCGAAGGGGGCTGGATTGGTATGTCTGCGCCAACCGAACTGGGTGGCATGGGTCTGCCGCAAACGCTGACCACGGCGGTGGGCGAAATGATGAGCAGCGCCTGCCTGTCGCTGTCGCTGAACCCGTTGATGACGCAAGGCCAGATCGAGGCCCTGCGCCATCACGCGTCCGACGCGATCAAAGCGACCTACATTCCCAAACTAATAACCGGTCAATGGTGCGGCACCATGAACCTGACCGAACCGCAAGCCGGTTCAGACGTGGGGGCCTTGCGCACCTCGGCTAAGGACAACGGCGACGGCACCTATGCCGTTACCGGCCAAAAGATATTCATCAGCTGGGGTGATAATGATTTTGCCCAAAACGTCTGCCATCTTGTGCTGGCGCGTCTGCCCGACAGCGCGCCCGGCACCAAGGGCATATCGCTGTTTCTCGTTCCCAAGTTTATTCCTGACCAACAGGGCGAGCCGGGCAAGGCCAACAGTCTGAGCGTTGTTTCGCTCGAACACAAACTGGGACTGCACGGCTCTCCGACTGCGGTAATGGACTACGCCGGGGCCACCGGCTGGCTGATCGGTGCGCCGCACAAAGGTATGGCCGCCATGTTCACGATGATGAACAACGCCCGCCTTGGCGTTGCTGCCGAAGGGCTTGGTGTGGCCGAGGCCGCCTTTCAGCACGCGGTGAATTTCGCGACAGAACGCAAGCAGGGCAAAACACCGGGCGGCGACAGCCCGATTTCCGAACACGCCGATGTACGCCGCATGCTGATGGGGATGAAGTCCCAAACCGCCGCTGCACGTGCCATTTGTTATGCGACCGCCGTCGCGGGTGATTTGGCCCGTGCTGGCAGCGACGAAAACTGGGCCGCGCGCTGCGCGTTTCTGACCCCCATCGCCAAGACCTTTTGCACCGACACCGGGATCGAAGTGTCAAACGCGGGCATTCAGGTATTCGGGGGTATGGGCGTCATCGAGGAATCGGGCGCGGCGCAATATCTGCGCGATGTACGCGTCACCGCAATTTACGAGGGCACCAATGGCATTCAGGCCATGGATCTGGTGTCGCGCAAACTGATGGACGACGGTGCGGCGGCGTTTGCGTTACTTGCCGAGGTCAGCGAAACCGCCGCCAGAGCCGAGGAAAGTTTGCCGGACCTTGCGGCGTTTCTGTCTGCCGCCGAGACCGCCATGCTGGCTACAACGCACTGGATGCTGGGCCAGAGCGATATGAACGAGCGCTTTGCCGGTGCCATGCCCTATTTGCGGGCCTTTGCACTGACGTTGGGTGGTCATTTTCTGTTGAAAGCGGCATTGGCCGAGGGTGGCGCGGGGCCCCGCACCAAACTGGCGCGATTCTTTATCCGCCAGACGCTTTCGCATTATGACGCGCTGGTGTCAGCGGCACGTGAAGGCACATCGTCGCTTTACGCCCTGTCCCCCGATGAATTGGCGGGCTAGATCGTGGACGCTGTCGTTAATAAAATTCGTTACCCCTACGCGGCGCCACCAGCCGCCGGAGAAGCGATTGAAGTGGCCGACGGAATTCTATGGTTTCGCCTGCCGTTGCCGATGAAACTGGATCACGTCAACATCTACGCCTTGCGCGAAGACAAAGGCTGGACGATCATCGACACGGGTTTCGCCACCGGTAAAACCAAGAAAATCTGGCAGGACATATTCGCCGGGCCGTTACAGGGGAAACCAGTTCACCGCGTAATCGTCACGCACCACCACCCCGACCATATAGGTCTGGCCGGATGGTTTCAAAGCGAATTCGGGGCCGATCTCTGGACAACGCGCACCGCATGGTTGTTTGCCCGCATGTTAACGCTTGACCGTCACGCGGCCCCTGCGCCTGAAACGCTTTTGCATTACCGGCGCGCCGGGATGGACGCGGACACCTACGCGCGCCGCGAGGTTGAAACGCCCTTCAATTTTGCCGACGTTGTTGACCCCATGCCGCTGGGCTATCGGCGCATCCAGCAAAACGACACGATAGAAATTGGTGGCCGGCTATGGGATGTGCATATCGGCAACGGCCACGCCCCCGAACACGCGACTTTCTGGTGTCGGGACGCGCCCCTGGTGATCGCCGGAGATCAGATTCTGCCGTCCATTTCGTCAAATCTTGGCGTTTATGCTACCGAACCCGACGCTGATCCTGTTGGCGACTGGCTTGAGTCCTGCGAGCGCCTGCTTCAGTTGGCGCAGTCCGATCATTTGGTATTGCCCGGCCATAATAAGCCTTTCACCGGATTGCCAGTTCGCTTGAACCAGTTGATCGACAACCACCACGGAGCGCTGACACGCTTGGAAAAATTCCTAGAGCAGCCCCGAACCGCGGTAGAGTGCTTTGCCACTTTGTTTAAGCGTTCTATTGGCGACGGCGAATACGGGCTGGCGCTTGTCGAGGCGGTTGCGCATGTAAACCATTTGTATCGCATGGGAAAACTGACCCGCACTACACGCGACGACGGGGCCTGGCTCTGGCAGATACACCGGGCGAATTGAAGTGGGGGATCAAATCAAAACCACCGCAGAGGCCTATGAGGCCGCAGCATTGCCCGAAGCGCGCGTATTGCATGCCGACCCCGATTCGCCGCGAACTGCAGAGCAGATACCGTTGCCAAGTGCCGTTACCGATAAACCGCTTGGGCAAAAATCACCGGCGGAATGGGCGTACGAACGACTGGTGCTTTATATTCAGAACTTTGAGGAGCAACTTGACGGCGACCACGAAGTAGCGATGGGATTTGCCGGCAGCGACGCGGGAATCATGCGCATTCAGGGCATCGGATTCTTTGCGCCTGATCTCATCACATTTTATGGTACCGACAATGCCGGTTCGCGCACCCAATTGATCCAGCACGTTTCACAGCTTAACGTGATGCTGCGCGCGGCGCCCAAACCGCAAAAAGACGTCGATCCCGTGCGAATCGGTTTTCAGCTGGCCTCGAAAATGGCTGTTTCCCAAGACAGCTAACATCGCATGGGACGCAGAGACGCAGTGACAAGATTGACAGCACAGGGTTAAACGGTCGTCGATCGCCATATATTTTGCGGAGAGCCCCATGGCCAAATACGTTCACGGATCAATGGATACCAGCGTTCAGGAAAAGACCTTTGCGGGCTTTGCTAAATGGTCCGCCCGCGTGGCCATGTTCTGTATCGGTGTTCTGTTGTTTCTGGCCATTGTAAACGGCTAACTTCGGTTCAACCGCTTTCGAAAATTCACTTTCGTGTGTAAGCCTGTATTGGACGCGTCGCATTAGCAACATCTGCGCAAAGTCGCCCGTCGGGCTCTTGCACCTTACATAAAATCGTGGACCATTCGGCGTGGCGAATAACGCTGCCTGATTTTTTGATCGCGAGTGAACTTTGATGAAACGAGTAAAACTATATCTGCTATTGTCACTGCTGAGCCTTACGACGGCATGCGCAGAATCGGTCTGGGCGCCTGACGATGCCGTGGCCAAAGCCGCCTACGTCCACGATGCCCCGCCGTCGATCACCCTGATCACCGTCATCAATAACAACACCGGCGAAGGCGGGCATTCGGCGCTAATGATTAACGGCTCGCAACGGGTCATATTTGACCCCGCCGGAAACTGGCACAGCCGCTATGCGCCCGAGCGCAACGATTTTGTCTACGGGATTACCCCGGGGGTTTTGGATCTTTACAACGGATTTCACGCCCGTACCGCGTGGCACGTGGTGGTTCAAACCAAAATAGTTTCACCCGAAGTGGCCGAGCTGGCGCTGATGAGTTCAAAGAACAACGGTGCGGTTGCCTCGGCCTTTTGCGCCAACGCGGTCACGCATGTTCTCAGGGGCGTTCCCGGATTTGAATCGATTCCCGCGTCGTTTTTTCCCAAAAAGGCCATGAAGGCATTTGCCAGGCTACCCAACGTCACCACCGAAAAGATATTTGAGTACGACTAAGTTCAATTTGCACCCAAGTTAGCGAACCATTGCCGGAGACGCGTATGCCCAACATCAAAACCTTATTGGCTCTGTCGCTACTGATTTTCCTAACTGCCTGTGGTTCAAAATTACCCTGGGCTTCGGACGAACGCGTTCAAAAAGCCACTTATTTTCATGGCGGCACACCGTCGATCACGTTGCTCACGGTGATCAACAACAAAAGCGGTTCCGGCGGCCATACGGCCTTGGTCGTCAACGCGTCCGAACGTCTGATCTACGACCCCGCCGGATCTTTTTACAATATCGCGGCCCCCGAGCGTGCTGACATCCTGCACGGCATCACGCCCGACATGTTGAATCTTTATCTGAACTATCATGCGCGCAGCGATTTTCACGTGGTAATGCAAACCAAAAACCTGTCGGCGAAAGACGCCGAAATTGTTCTGAGGACCGCCAAGAATCATGGCGCATCTGCCAGCGGATTTTGTTCGGTTAATTCTTCTCAGATCATTGCCAGTATCCCAGGTCTTGGGAATTTTCCGACGTCGTTTTATCCGGTCAAAACCATGAAAGCGTTTGCCCGGTTGTCCGGCGTCACCACGCGCCGGATATATCAGGACGACGTAGGGAAAAACTGACAACCGCCAAAACAAAAACCCCCGAAACGAATCGCGGGGGTTATTGGCGGCCAATGCGGACATCAGCCAAATTCACAATCGATCACTGTGCAATATATCGCGCTCGATTTAAGACAATCAAATCACCTAACGCGTTGAAATCTTCGATTTCTGACGGTGTTGGACGAGTTCGAAAAAACGCGAAACGCTTTATATCAACCCTTCGCGCTGGGCCTTTTTACGGGCAAGCTTGCGCGCACGGCGAACGGCTTCGGCCTTTTCACGGGCCTTTTTGACGCTGGGCTTTTCGTAATGCTGCCGAAGCTTCATTTCACGAAATACGCCTTCGCGCTGCAGTTTTTTCTTCAGCGCACGAAGCGCCTGATCGACATTGTTGTCGCGAACCTGTACCTGCATGTGGTGTCACCACCTTTCTAAGTAAAAGTTTCAGGAATTGCAGGACGCGCCCCTATAGCAAGGGGGGAATCAATTGTCTACCACCAGAATCACGCAAAGGTCAGCGATGCAAAAGAAACGGAAATCAGAAACCGACCATCTGGAACACGCGCGCAAGAAAATCCTGACGGCGGCACTTATTCACGTTCCGTTTGACGGCTGGAGCCGCACGGCGCTGGAGGCCGGCGTCAAAGACGCCGGGATCGACATAGCACTTGCCCGCGTCGCGTTTGCGCGTGGGCCCGTTGATCTGGCGCTGTATTTTCATCGTCAGGGCGACGCGGCGATGGCGCATGTAATCGCCAACGGCGACGCTACGAACCTGCGCTACCGCGACCGCATCGCGTTGGCCGTCAAAATCCGGCTGACCATCGCTGCTGACGACAAGGAATCGGTGCGCAAAGGCGTGGTGTTCTTTGCCCTGCCCAGCCACGCGAGTGACGGAGCCCGGGCGGTCTGGGATACCGCTGACGCCATCTGGAACTGTCTTGGCGACACGTCCAGCGACATCAACTGGTACAGCAAGCGCCTGACGCTCGGGGCGGTTTACAGCGCGACCACGCTTTATTGGCTTGGCGACGAAACCCCGGACCACCAGGCAACATGGGCTTTTCTGGACCGGCGCATTGCCGACGTCATGGCGTTCGAAACCTTCAAAGCGCGCGTAAAAGACAATCAACTGTTTCAGGGTTTTATGAAGGGCCCCGGGCGCGTTTTTCAAAACATCAGCGCCCCCAAGCCACGCTATCAAAGCGACCTTCCTGGGCATGTCGCCCATAAATGACCGAGAGCCAACCATGACGTTACCCTCTGAAATGCAGGCAATCGAGATCACCTCTCCCGGTGGTCCTGAAGCTCTGAATCCGACGCAACGCCCGGTGCCTACAACCGGTGTCGATCAAATTCTGATCAAAGTCGCCGCCGCCGGGGTGAACCGCCCCGACGCGTTGCAGCGCGCCGGGGCCTACGCCCCGCCGCCGGGTGCCTCGGATCTGCCCGGGCTTGAATGTTCGGGTACCGTGGTTGCAACAGGCGAAGGCGTGACCCGCTGGCAGGTCGGCGACAAGGTCTGTGCGCTGCTGCCCGGCGGCGGCTATGCAGAGTTCGTTACCACACATCAGGACCACGCGCTGTCAGTGCCAAAAGGTATGGACATGGTGGCCGCAGCCGGTTTGTGCGAGACATTTTTTACCGTTTACAGCAACCTGTTCATGCGCGCGAAGCTGAAGGCCGGCGAAAGTCTTTTGATCCACGGCGGCACGTCGGGCATCGGCACCACCGCGATTCAATTGGCCCGCGCCTTAGGTGCGCGCGTCTTTGCCACCGCCGGATCGGACGAAAAATGCGCGAAATGCCTGAACCTTGGCGCTGAACTGGCGGTGAACTACAAGGCGGACGATTTTGTCAAAGCCGTGCAAAGCGCCACCGACGGGCGCGGCGCGGATGTGATCCTCGACATGGTCGGAGGTGACTATATCCCCCGCAACATCAATGCTTTAGCGCTGGACGGTCGGCTGGTGATGATCGCATTTCTTGGCGGGCCAAAGGCCGAACTCAACTTCGCTCAGATCATGGTCAAGCGTCTGACTGTCACCGGGTCCACACTGCGCCCACAATCGGACATGGCCAAAGCACGCATAGCGCAGGACTTGCGAGACAAAGTCTGGCCACTGTTGGACAATGGCGTCATCGCGCCGGTCATGGATTCCAGTTTCCCGCTGGCAGAGGCCGCCAAAGCGCACCACCGCATCGAGACCCCGGATCACATCGGGAAAATCATCCTGACGGTGGACACATAAACACCGAATTACCATTTCTTATTGGTCACAAATATCCAAATCCGGCAGTAAACGTTCACTCGGCCGCCGGTAATTTCAGCGCGCGTGCCTCACCGCGCGTCAGTTGCGCACCGTGCGCGCGCGCTGCTAAAACATCGCGCGCACGCCCGTACATCGGGTCATTCCAGAACACCAGACACCCATTGCAGCCCTTGCCACAGCACCCTTCGACCCCCAGACGGCTGGTACGGGGTTTGCGCCCCTTGGCCCCCTCGGCCACCGCGTCCGCCAGATCGTCGCGCCGCCGGTTGTAGGCGGCTTCGTTCTCGCGCGCAGTAATTTCCAGCCCTTGCGTCAACTTGTCAAACCTGGCGCGGTTCCACTGCTCGGTCGTAAGCGCGCGCTCTTTGCGCAAAACCGAATACGCCGGATAACGCACCCCAAGCGTTGCCTGGTCCTCTTGATCAAACAGCGAAAACGGCAGTCGGATCGTGGTTTGTGTGCCACCGTTCACGACCTCTACCCGATCACCGCTGTCGGCTTTTTCAAAATCATAGACCCGTAACAGCAGGGTTTCGCGCGACGCGGGCGATACGAACTCCAGCACTTCGCCGGCCTCCAGCTTGTTCTTCACCTCGACCAGAAAGGCATCCTCGGTCACTTGGGAAATTACGCCAGCGTACTCCCACGCCGCCAAGGCTTCGGTCTGTTCATAATTATGCGCATAGTTCGTTAACCGCCCCTCATGAAACGCCAGCGTATAGCCGCGATTTCCTACGGTTTCCAATTCGCGCATATAGAACCGTGGATCCCAGCCTTCCGGGTCGGCGTAATAATCGTCAATCGCCATGCGGTAGGCGCGCGCCACAATCGCGCAATAATATTCCGACTTGCCGCGCCCCTCGACCTTCAGGCTGTCGACGCCCAGCGCCAGATAGTCATTCAGTTTGGGCATCAGGCACAGGTCTTTGGAGTTAAGGATATAAGAGCCGCGCCCGTCTTCCTCGATTGGCAAAAACTCGCCCGGGCGACAGCCCTCCTGCAAAAGAAATTCGAACATATCGTAATTGCTTTCGTCGATCTGCAAGTCCTGCACGGTGCCGTCCTTGAGCCGCAGGTGAAACGTATAATTCCAGCGACAGGCATTGGCGCAGTTGCCCTGATTGGCGCCGCGTTCGGACATGAAATTCGACAGCAGACAACGCCCCGAATAGGTCATGCACATGGCGCCGTGCACGAAAGCCTCAAGCTTGATATCCGGACATTCGTGCCTGATTTCGGTCAGTTCTTCAAAAGACACTTCACGGGCCAGAACCACCAATTCGGCACCCTGATCTTGCCAGAACTTTACCGACAGCCACGAACAGATATTGCTTTGGGTAGAAATATGCAGCGGCAAATCCGGTGCGCGTTCCTTTACGTATTGAAACACGCCGGGATCAGCGATGATCAACCCGTCAGGCTGCACCTTGCGCACCGTATCGATATATTCCGCCAATTTGGGGATGTCTTTGTTGTGCGAAAACAGGTTCAGCGTCAGGTAAGCGCGCCGCCCGTGTGCGTGGCAAAATTCCACGCCTTCGACCACGTCTTCCAGTGTAAAAGCCGACTTGGTGCGCAGTGATAAATCCGGCGTGCCCAAATATACCGCATCGGCCCCATATAGCACAGCCATCTTTAGTTTGCGCAGGTTGCCAGCTGGCATTAAAAGTTCAGATCGGTGTTGCATGGCGCGTAACCTTGATAGCCGTCAAGTTAAGTGGATCACGCCCCATTAACCTGCGCGCGCGCATCCCGCAACGTTTAACGCATGGCGGGAAACGTCACGTCAGCCCGACAATCGCGCGCGACTTTCTGCCCGCAGGCTCGCGGCTGCATGTCCTTGTTCAGACAAATCCGTACGTCCTGAAAATATTCATTCCTGCAGGTGACGGTCACGCTTTGCGCTGTCAAATTTGGATTGCTGTCCAAAAAAGCGTTTTCGACTTCCGGTGCCGAAAGCTCAATGGATCGCAGCAACCGCCGAAATACCGGCGGACGTTTCACCGCCGAATAAGCAAAACGCGACAGCGCGAAGTATGTTGCCGCGTCCATTCCCGTACACCGGCCATGTTTTTCCCACGCGTGCAGGGCCAAACGCTTTGACCCTGAAACCGGTATCATGGCGCGCAGCGCGGCGATGTCGGGGGTTTTGAACCTGCTGTCACAATACTGCGGCCAGCCGTCCTCGTATTGCGGCCACAGCCCGTGCAGTATAAATCCGTATTCATTACCTTCGTCGCATTGAGCCCCACCCTGCCCGTCGGCCTGCGCCGCGCACCAGCTGGGCGACCAACTCAGCGCCAGTACGTAATAATCAAAATCACCGCTCAGGCGTACATCGGCCACGGTGTGGCCGAGCCACAGCACCGCCAGCAGAACTGATGCCGTCAAACGCAGCATAAATCCCCCTTTTCAATGCGCGCGGTTGTGTCTATATACACCATCACGATCCCCTCGAAAACGGAAATTCACGGTCGCACCGGCCAACCCGATTTCACGGCGCGGGAAAGATTTGTTTGAACAGAAAGGTTTCCACATGGCCCTGCCCCTTATGGCGAAAGCCACCGCCGTCTGGCTGGTTGATAACACCACAATGTCCTTTAAGCAGATCGCCGATTTCTGCGGGCTTCACGAACTCGAAGTCAACGGCATTGCCGACGGTGAAGTCGCCATTGGAATCAAGGGCTTTGACCCGATTGCCAACAATCAGCTGGATATAGCGGAAATTGAGGCCGCACAGGATGACCCGGGTCACAAGCTCGAGCTCAAGTTCAATGCCGCCGCCGAAGGGGAACTAAAACGCAAGGGACCGCGTTACACGCCGCTATCCAAGCGCCAGGACCGCCCCAGCGCCATCGCCTGGCTGGTTAAATTCCATCCGGAACTGCTCGACAGTCAAATTTCGAAACTCGTGGGCACGACCAAACCGACGATTCAGTCGATTCGCGAACGCAGCCACTGGAACATGAACAACATTCAACCTGTCGACCCCGTAGCGCTTGGGATGTGCAAACAGATCGAACTTGACGCCGCTGTGGCCAAAGCGGCGGCAAAATTGGCCAAAGATGCCCCGGTCATGACCGACGAAGAACGCATCAAGCTGGTTTCGACCGAACAGTCGCTGCAGACCGACTCAGAGCCGAAAATTCCGTCCAGCATGACGGGGCTTGAAAACTTTTCGCTTGGTGACGGTGGTGGTCGCGACGATCAAGGGAGTGACGATGCCGTTGTGGATGCGGACAGTCTTTTCAACTTGCCTGCCAACGACGAGGACGTTGAGTCCGAAAGTTAATACCGGCTGGATTGTTGCCTGCGCCTTCGTAGCGATCTACAGTGATTTGCTTTTGATCTGGCTCTGACCCCGGTACCTGTTCCGAATGATATTCCAGACGCCACAAAGCGTTTTGCGAAATAATGGGGTTGGATCAGGGGCAATTCGCCTTAATGCATGGGCGCGTCGGCGGGGTCGATCAACGTCCGCCCTCCGTCCACCGTCAGGATTTGCCCGGTCACAAAACCAGAACCGGCAGAGGCCAGAAACTGCGCCGCTTCTGCTGCCTCTTTGGCTTCGGCGATACGCCCAAGCGGCGTGCATCTGGCAATTTCATCGCGCGATTGACCAACGTCTTTTAACGCGTTGCGCAGGCTCGCGCTCATGACAGAGCCCAGCGCCACGGCATTCACGCGAATACGGTGCCCCGCAAGAGCCACCGCCAGCGAGCGCGTCAGCTGGTCCAGCGCAGCGCAGGAGACCGAATAAGACAATAGCTCGGGTTGAGTTCGGCGCGACGCGATCGAAGAAATATTGATAATCGACCCGATATCGCCATCGTCACTTTCATCGGTTTCGCCTTGTTTGATCATGCGCTTGGCAATTAGCTGGCTAAGGCGCAAATTGGCGGTCACGTTCTGCTGGAGCAGTGTTTCAAATGCGTCGGCGTCGGCTTTGAGCGGATCGGACAGCAACACCTGCCGCGCGGCATTTACCAGAATATCGACGCGGTCAAATTCGTCTATCGTTGCCGACAGCAGATTTGCCAGAGTCAGCTTTTTGCGCAAGTCCCCGGCAAAATATCGCACGCTGTGATCATCAGTGGCGATCGCGTCGGTTTCGGACAACAGCTTTTCCTCGTCCATATCGGCGAACATGACGTTCGCACCTTTATCGACGAAATGCCGGGCGATTGCTAATCCGATGCCGTTGGCTGCGCCCGTGACGATGGCGGTTTTGCCGGCGATTGAGAAAGACATCAGAGTCCCCCGTTTGTTCTTTTCAGGAAAATCAGCTGCGGACGGGCCGCTTGGTGTTCCGGGTGTAGTCCTTTGGCCTTTGGGCCAGAAACGCTTTGAACATGCGGTTTTCTTCCAGAACCTCGACGCGCGAAAAACATTCGCTCAGAACCGCTTCATACGGCAATTGCCGGTTGGCCACCAGCCAAAGATTGCCACGTGGTTTCAGCGCGCCCGCTGCGGATTTGACGAAAGCGCGCCCCAGATCCGGATCGGCGGCCCGCGATTGATGAAACGGTGGGTTGCACACAACGTGATCATAACGATCCGCAAACGTCATTGTGGCCACGTCTTCCCAGAAAAATTGGGCGCGCGGATCGGTCACGTTTCGCCGCGCGGCGGCCAGCGCGGAGTGTTCGGCCTCAAACAGATCAATTTTGGTCACATTGGGCTGCTGCATAATCTGTGCGGACAGAAAGCCCCAGCCTGCGCCCAAATCGGCAACTACACCGGACAGTTGACCGGCAAAACACCCAGCCAGTAACTGCGATCCCATGTCTATTTTCGCAGGTGAAAACATCCCCGGTCCGGCAATAAACCCGTGCGCCTGCTGACGCGGTGCCAGTTTTTCGTGCCACCCTATTAACGTGCCAGAAATATCGGGCGGTCGGATCATCCAAAACAGTTTGCCGTGGGATTTTGAAACCGTGCCCGCAACCGTTAACAGCTTTTTGCACAGATTCAACACGCTGTCGGCACCTGATTTCTTGGCGCCGTCGACTATGATCAGACCGCCAGCCGCCACCTGATCAAAGGCCTGCGCGATCAGCCCCAAACTTTCATCCTTGGACCGCGTCAGGTCAACCAAACAGGCCGAAAACGGGCCGTCGTAAGTGGCCTGCGTCGCGATTGTTGATCGAACAAACCAATCGTATTCAGGTTTGAAACTTTGACACGCGATCAGCCGATTCTGTGGCAGCGCGCTATAGTCATTTTCGCTTTTGGGACGGAAAACCGCGATCTGCCCGTCTTGAGGCAAAACCAGTCCGTTGTCGTCAATCGCAGCTGCTATTCGGGAACCCGCCATGCCTGCGTGCCCGAAACGCTATTCTTTTTCCATGGTGCATTGCAGCGGGTGCTGATTGCGCCGCGCCAGGTCCATCACCTGCGCCACTTTGGTTTCAGCTATTTCGAACGAAAATACGCCAACGACCGCCAGACCTTTGGTGTGAACCGTGAGCATGATGTCAACGGCACCCTGATGCGAAATACCAAAATACCGTTCCAGCACATACACCACAAATTCCATCGGCGTGAAATCGTCGTTAATCAGCATTACCTTATAAAGCGGAGGACGTTCGGTTTTGCTGCGGGTCTTGGTGGCCAGACCAACGTCACCGTCGCCGAAATCATCTTCGTCGGGGCGTTTGTCCTGCGCAACAATTTGGGCGACGTTGGTCAATCTGAATCTCCGCATCTCGGGTGGATGAACCCCAAATATATATCCTCGCACCGCAAAGTGGAATGGGGCCAATTGTCAATTTGCACACAAAAAGCTCAAACTCTGGGAATTCGCGTGCCTGGCGTTTTGACAGGCCTGTCATAGCCGCTATATCTGGTGTCCATCACAACGCGTTCCCCAATATATGGGATTCACCGTTGGACAAGAAAATCCTACAACACTGTGAAAATAAAGTATTTTCTCAACGACTCGAACGTGTTAACCGTAACTCAATAATAAGCGGGAAATGCAAAAGCATTCTCCAGAGGCAGATAATCGTCGGAGCAACCGATGTTGCAGCAGGCCCTTCGCGGTGCAGTGTTCGCACTTATGTACCTTGGATTCGCGCTGGGCGTTCAGGCCGCGCCCTACGCAGCGCTGGTTGTGGACGCACGCACCGGCCAGGTTTTGCACGCACGCAACGCCGACACCCGATTGCACCCCGCTTCGCTGACCAAAATGATGACGCTCTATGTAACGTTCGAAGCCGTTCGTCTGGGTGAAATTGGCCTGGAGACCAAAGTCAAAATTTCCAAAAAGGCCGCGGCAGAACCACCCAGCAAACTGGGCATGCGCGCTGGTCAGTTCATAAAGCTGAAATATCTCATCCGCGCGGCCTCGGTCAAATCGGCCAATGATGCCGCCACCGCGTTGGCCGAAGCCGTATCGGGGTCCGAGGCAGCCTTCGCCCGGCGTATGAACCGCACCGCCAAAGCAATGGGCATGACCCGCACCACGTTCAAGAACGCCCACGGGCTGACCGAAAATGGGCATCTATCGACAGCGCGGGATATGGTGACGCTGGGACGGCATCTGTTTTTCGACTATCCACAGTACTACAACCTGTTTTCGCGCCGCTCGACGTTTGCCGGCACCAAAGAAGTGCGCAACACCAACCGCAAATTTCTTGCGGCTTACAGGGGGGCCGACGGCATCAAAACCGGCTATACGCGCGCTGCCGGATTTAATCTTGTGGGATCCGCGCAGCGCGGTGACAAGCGCATCATCGCCGCGATTTTCGGCGGCCGATCAACCGCAGACCGCAACGCACGCATGGCAGAATTACTGGACATGGGGTTCAAACGGTCGCCCACGCGCGTGGCAACGCTGCAACCGGCGCTGCCGGTCTATCGGACGCGATCAGCCGCCGTTGTCACCACTCCGGCGCGCAGTCCGCGCCCACATCACCGCCCCAGCCGATCGCCAAGCGAACTGGCCAAATTGGAAGCCGACATCGGCAAAGTGCTGGCAGAAGCTATTGCGCTTGATGATCCGGACGGAGAAAGCATAACTCTGCACGATCCGCCCAAAGCCCGCGCGCGGCGCGACGGTCTGCAGGTGGTGACCCGCATGTCCACGTCGGGTGGAAAACACTGGGGCATCACGCTTGGCGCCTTTCCCACGCGCACCGAGGCCGAAAAAATTCTACTGCGCACAGCGCTGCAGGACCTCAGCGCGCTGGACGGTGCGTTACGAAAAGTCGTCCACCGCAGCGACGGTTACCGCGCCAATTTCGTGGGTTTGAATGAAACGATGGCGCTTAAGGCTTGTGCCCGGTTGCGCGCTTATAAGGCCTCTTGTCAAACTTTGGGGCCTTAAGGACGGTGCCTAGTTCAGTTACGCGCTGGTCATTTCAAACGCCGCGTTCATCAGGCTGATGGTATAGTCGTCTTTTGGGTCGTCGAAAATCTGATCACCGACGCCTTGTTCAACGACGTCCCCAAGTTTCATAACCAATACTTTATGTGCCAGCGCCCGCACCACCTTGAGATCATGGCTAATGAATAAGTAGGCCAATTGGTATTTCTTTTGCAAATTGCGCAGCAAATCCACAATCTGCACCTGCACCGTCATATCAAGCGCCGAAGTCGGCTCGTCCAGCACCACCAGTTTGGGGCGCAGGATCATGGCGCGGGCAATGGCAATCCGCTGGCGCTGGCCCCCGGAAAATTCGTGCGGGTAGCGCCCCATCGAATCCGGCTCCAGCCCCACCTCTTGCATTATTTCAGCAACCAGATCACGGGCATTTTGCCCGGGCTTCAACCCGTGAACACCCAGACCTTCGGCGATAATCTGTTCGACCGTCAGGCGTGGTGACAACGACCCGTAGGGATCCTGAAACACCATTTGCATGTCGCGACGCAGCGGTTGTAACTGACGGTTTTTCCAGCCCTGCACGTCGCGCCCGACAAAACTGATGCGGCCCTCTGAGCCGATCAGACGCATCACAGACAGCGCCAGCGTGGTCTTGCCCGAGCCGCTCTCGCCGACGATACCGACCGTTTCGCCTGCACGGATTTCAAAGCTGGCGTCGTTGACCGCTTTGATGTGACCGGCCACACGGCGCAACACGCCGCGTTTAATTGGAAACCAGACTTTCAGGTTTTCGGTTTTAATGACCGTCGTCGCCGCCTTGGCGACCGGTTCAGGCCGCCCCGACGGTTCGGCAGACAGCAGTTTTTGCGTATAGGGGTGCTGTGGATTGGCAAATATATCAGCCGTTGGTCCCGACTCAACGATCTGCCCGCCCTGCATCACGTTCACGCGGTTCGAAATTTTGCGCACGATCCCCAAATCGTGGGTAATGAACAAAAGTCCCATGCCCTCGGATTTCTGGATGTCGGCGAGCAGGTCGAGGATTTGTGCCTGAATGGTTACATCGACTGCCGTGGTCGGCTCGTCCGCGATCAGCAAATCGGGGCCGTTGGCCAAAGCCATGGCAATCATGATGCGCTGGCGCTGACCGCCGGAAAACTGGTGCGGATAATCGGTCATGCGGTCGGCGGGATCGCGAATACCGACCTTGTCAAGCAGGTCGATGATCCGTGGGCGCGCCGCCCTGCCCAACAGGCCCTGATGCAATGCGATGCTTTCGCCAATTTGCTTTTCCAGCGTGTGTAGCGGATTGAGCGACGTCATGGGTTCCTGAAAAATAAAGCTGATGTCGTTGCCGCGCACTTTTTGCAACGTCCTGACGGGGGCCCCGATCATGTCCTGACCACGATAGGTGGCAGCACCGGAAATAGCTGCGCTTGGTGGCAACAAACCCACCGTCGACAGCGCCGTCACCGATTTCCCCGATCCGCTTTCGCCTACCAGCGCCACGGTTTCACCCGCGTTGATGTCGAAACTGACATTGCGCACAACCGCCTCGCCCGCACCAAACGCCACAGATAGATCGTCGATTTTCAAAATCACGTCGCTCACTGAAAGGTCTTTCTGGGGTCAAACGCGTCACGCACCCCTTCAAAAATAAACACCAACAGCGACAGCATAACCGCGAAGGTCAGAAACGCCGCGAACGCCAGCCACGGGGCTTGCAGGTTCTGTTTGGCCTGAAGCGCAAGTTCGCCCAGTGACGGGTACGAAGCGGGTAATCCGAACCCCAGAAAATCAAGCGATGCCAGCGACCCGATCGAGCCGGTGATCAAAAACGGCATCATTGTCAGCGTCGCCACCATGGCGTTGGGCAGGATATGGCGGAACATGATTTTCCAATCACCAACCCCCAGCGCCCGCGCCGCACGGGTGTATTCAAGATTGCGCGCACGCAGAAATTCGGCTCGTACAACACCGACCAGCGCGGTCCAGCTAAACAGGGCGATCAACAGTGCCAGGATTTGAAAATTCATCGTGAAAATGGCCGACAGGATAATGATAATGTAAAGCGACGGGATATTGCCCCAAATCTCTACCAGCCGCTGAAACACCAGATCGACCCAGCCGCCGAAATACCCCATGGCAGCCCCGGTCGTGATGCCGATGACCGACGAGACCGCGACCACAAAAATCGCAAACACCGAGCTGATGCGAAACCCGTAAATGATGCGGGCAACCACGTCGCGCGTCTGATCGTCGGTTCCAAGCCAGTGCTTTGCGTCGGGCGCACCGGGCGCGGGCTGCACGTCGTAATTGATCGTGTTGAAACTATAGGGAACAGGCGGCCAGAGCATCCAGCCCCGGTCTATTTCTTTTCCCGCCACCGCACCGTCCTGCGCATCAAGCGCCACCGCTTCGGGATCGTCAAAACAAGCGTCCAGCCCGCCGGAAACGATCAAACATTGGACCTCCGGCGCCGGATATTCGGCCTCGGTCTCAAATTCACCGCCAAAATCGGTTTCGGTGTAAAAAAACAAAAATGGCGCACGGATTTCGCCTCGATACGACACCAATAGCGGTTTGTCGTTGGCGATAACTTCGGCGAACAGGGTGATAAAAAACAATAATCCGTATATCCACAGCGACCACAACGCCCGGCGGTTGGACTTGAAATTCTGCCAGCGCCGCGCGCCAAGCGTGCCGTCTTTGAACAGCGGCTTCATGTTTCACGGCTTTCAAAATCGATACGTGGATCGACGAATACGTAGGTGAGATCTGAAATCAGATTGACCACGAGCCCCATGATCCCGAACACGTAAAGTGTGGCAAACAGCACAGGATAATCACGGTTGATCGCCGCTTCAAAGCCAAGCCGCCCTAAACCGTCCAGCGAGAACACGATCTCGATAATCAGCGAACCGGAAAAGAATATTGCAATGAACGCGCCGGGAAATCCGGCGATGATGATCAACATGGCATTGCGAAACACGTGGCCGTAAAACACTTTGCGTTCGGGCAGGCCTTTGGCGCGCGCCGTCACCACGTATTGTTTCTTGATCTCATCCAGAAACGAGTTTTTCGTCAGCAGTGTCAATGTTGCAAAAGCCGCGACCGTATTGGCCAGAACCGGCAGCACGATGTGCCACAGATAGTCCCTGGCCTGCGCGGCGTACCCCATTTGAGAAAACCCTTCGGACGTCAGACCGCGCAGCGGGAACCACTGCACGTAAGAGCCGCCCGCAAAAACCACCAGCAGCAGGATCGCGAACAAAAACCCCGGAATTGCATAGGCCATGATGATGATCGCAGAGGTCCAAGTGTCAAACTTTGATCCGTCGTGGACTGCCTTGCGAATACCCATGGGAATCGAGATCAGATAGGCCAGCAGGGTCGTCCAGATTCCCAAAGTGATCGATACCGGCATTTTCTCCAGCACCAGATCGACCACCGAAATCGACCTGAAATAGCTTTCGCCAAAATCGAACCGCACGTAATTGCCCATCATCAGCAAAAACCGCTCTATCGGAGGTTTGTCGAACCCGAATTGCTTTTCCAGATCCTTGATGAAATCTTCGGGCAGGCCCTTGCTGCCCTGATACTGGCTGTCGCTGCTGGAGTTGCCAACCTCGCTGCCACCCCCCGCGATCCGGTCCGTCGCCGAACTTTGTTCATCGAGCTGCGACAGGATTTGTTCGATCGGGCCGCCCGGCACGAACTGCACCAGCGCAAAATTGATGATCATGATGCCCAGCAAAGTTGGGATCATCAACAGAATGCGTCGGATGATATAGGCGCCCATTGCGTCGGTTGACCTTTAGCTCACAGCGCGCCGACCGATTTCAGACGGGCGGCTTTTTCGACGTCGTACCACCAAATATCCATTTCGCCCACCGCAAACGGCGGCGGCGTTTCGGGGCGTGAGAACACATCAAGATAGGCAATTCGGTGCGCCGGATTATACCACTGCGGCACCCAGACGTGCATCGCCCGGAGCGCCCGGTCAAGCGCGCTGACCGCGACATTCAACTCTTCCCGGCTTTTGGCTTGTTCGATGATCTCGATCAATGCGTCAATCGCCGGGTTTGCCACGCCCGCGATGTTGCGCGAACCTTTGGACTCAGCGGTGCGGGACGAAAAATAACCACGCAGTTCGATGCCGGGCGTCAGACTCATGGAGTAACGCCGCACCACGATGTCAAAATCAAAGTTTTTCTCGCGCTCGGACTGCTGCGCCGGATCGATATTGCGCAAAACCGCGTCGACGCCAAGGCGACTCAGGTTTTCGACATAAGGATTGATAATGCGCTCGAACGCGGGGCTGTCGTTGATGAATTCAATGTTCAACGTCTCGCCGTTGGCGTTTTTGCGCACGCCGTCGACAACGTGCCAGCCCGCCTCGTCCAACAATTTACCCGCCGCACGGATGACCCCGCGGTCAAGCTTTTTGGGCTTTGACACCACGGGCGTAAACGCCGGTGACGAAAACACGCTGTCGGGTAGGTCTTCGCGCAGGGGTTCCAGCAGCGCCAGTTCGGCCTCGGTCGGGGTGCCTTCGGCCTGCAGCGCCGAGTTCTCCCAAAAGCTGTCGGTGCGACTGTAGCTGCCGAAAAAAAGCGCCTCGTTGGACCATTCAAAGTTGAACACCATACCCAATGCCCGGCGCACGCGCGGGTCTTTGAATTTATCTCGCCGCAGATTGAACCAAAAACCCTGCGCACCCGATGGGTTTTGGTCGGGGATCAACTCGCGTTTGACGAAACCTTTTTGGATGGCGGGAAAATCATACGCCGTGTTCCAGAGTTTGGAAAAATTTTCACGACGGAAATTATAAGAGCCACCTTTGAACCCCTCAAAAGCCGCCGTGGTATCGGCATAATATTCGATGCGGATTTTATCAAAATTGCTGCGGCCGACGTTGATGGGCAAATCTTTGCCCCAATAATCGTCGCGGCGCTGGTAAACCACCGATTTCCCCGGTGCCGCGCTGGCCAGCACGTACTGCCCGGATCCAAGCGGCGGCTCAAGCGTGCTTTCGGCAAAGTCGCGGGTTTCGTAAAAGGCCTTGGAGAATATCGGCAACCCCGCTGCCGTCATGGGCAGTTCGCGGGTGTTGGCACCATCGCGAAAGGTGAACTTTACCTTGTGCGGGTCCAGCGCCTCCACCGTCTCGATGTCCGCCAGCGTGACCTGAAACACCGGCAAACCCTTTTCGATCAGGATGTTGAACGAAAAAACCACGTCATCTGCGGTCAGCGCCGAGCCGTCGGAAAATCTGGCCTCGGGACGCAAGTTGAAAATCGCCCATTGGCGGCTTTCCGGATATTCAATCGACTTTGCCAGCAATCCATACATCGAATCCGGCTCGTCAAGTGTGCCCTCCATCAGTGTCTCATAAAATATGGTGGACAACGCCGCTGCATTGCCCTTCAGAATATAGGGTGTCAAACTGTCGAATGTGCCAAAAACGCCGGTCGAAAATGTCCCACCTTTCGGGGCGTCGGGATTCACATAGTCAAAGTTTTTGAAATCGGCACCGTACTTAAGCTCGCCAAATGTCGAAATGCCGTGTGATTTGATGATGGTGTCCTGTGCAAAAACCGGCAGGACGCTTAGCGTGTAGATCAATGCCAGCAAAGCGACGAGCGCCGCCACAAAATTGGGGCGGGACAGCGGATCGTGACGCGTCACTGCGATCGCCATGGCATGTCGTTCGGGCATAATGTCCTCCGGATAAGCTACACTGGTTAACGTAACAGGCACAAATTTACTAATATTAGCGTAAGTGCCCCGATTGTTAACATGCAAGACAGGAATTTGTGAAATTTGTGACAGTCCGATTATTTGAGCAGACCGTGTGTGCGGAATTCCTCCAGCAGATCAGCCTCGGGGCGCGCACCTATGTGGCTGATCACCTCGGACGCTGCGACGCACCCCATTTGCGCCGCATTCAGTAAATCAAAACCGCCGGTCAGCCCGTATAGAAATCCCGAAGCAAACAGATCACCGGCACCGGTTGCGTCGACAATTTTGGTCGGCACGGCCTCGGCGTGTTCGCGCCTGCCGTTTTGCACGGCATAAGCGCCCTGATCGCCAACTGTGCAGACGACGGTCTCGCACTCGCGCGCCGCCGCCCCTATCGCCGCGTCCAGATCATCCATCTGATACATCGACATCATTTCGTGGTGGTTGCAAAATAACAGATCAACGTGATCGCGGGTCATGTTGCGAAACGCGTCGCGGTGTCGTTCGACGCAAAACGGATCGCTTAACGTTAATGACACTTTGCCACCCGCGCCACGGCACGCGGCAATCGCCTTGGCAAAAGCGTCGTGACTGAGTGGTCCGTCAAAGCGATAACCTTCCAGATAAATCCAGTCGGTATCAGCCATCATGGCGACATCTATGTCATCGGGGCCCAGATGTTCTGACACACCCAGATAAGTATGCATCGACCGCTCGCCGTCGGGTGTGACCATGACCGTACAACGTCCGGTCTCATCAGCGTGATCGGCGGGGGCCAATTCCATGTCGTATACGGCGTCCTGTGCGCGAATATCGTGTGCAAAAATAGCGCCCAGTTGATCGTCTTTTATTTTACCGACATAGGCGGTCCGTGCGCCCAACGCAGCCAGCCCGGCAATGGTGTTGGCCGCCGACCCGCCGGAAATTTCCTTGGCAGGGCCCAGCTTGCGGTACAGCGCCGAGGCCTGATCGGTATTCACCAGTTGCATGATGCCTTTTTCGATATCGTTTTCTGCCAGAAAGGCATCGCTGACGTGGCTTAAGATATCCACCATAGCGTTGCCGATGCCTACGACCTGATAGCGTTTATTCATAGGTTCTTGTCCTCAGAGAAACAGAGATCGGAAATGATGCAATTGGCGCAGACCGGTTTGCGCGCCTTGCAGATATAGCGCCCGTGCAGGATCATCCAGTGGTGCGCGTGGCGTTGATATTCGGCAGGGACATGATCCTCGATGGCGCGCTCCACCGCCACGACGTCTTTGCCCACGGCCACGCCGGTGCGGTTGCCAAAGCGGAAAATATGCGTGTCCACCGCTTGCGTCGGTTGATCGAACCACATGTTCAAAACCACATTCGCTGTCTTGCGTCCCACACCAGGCAGGCTTTCAAGCGCCGCGCGCGATGACGGCACGACACCGCCATAGTCGTCCACCAGAATTTGGCTCAGCTTTATGACGTTCTTGGTTTTGTTACGAAACAACCCGATGGTTTTTACATGTTCCAGCACTGCGTCGTGCCCCAGATCGAGCATTTTTTGCGGCGTGTCCGCCACTTTGAACAGTGCCCTGGTCGCCTTGTTCACGCCGGAATCGGTCGCTTGCGCACTTAGCGCCACTGCCACGACCAACGTGAAGGCGTTCACGTGATCAAGCTCGCCTTTCGGCGCGGGTTCGCTGGCCTTAAAGCGGCGAAAAATCTCGGAAATACTATGATAATCAAGCTGTTTGACCATGGGGTCTGTGTGACACGGCCAACAGATATTGCCAAGCAATATGCGCAGGATTCGGGTGGCGAAAACCATTTTGCCGCGCCATTATCATCCTATGGAACATCTTAGCCCCAACAGCCCGTATCACTATGACGTGGTCGCACGCGCCATCGCCTTTATCGACGCTCGTCACGGCGACCAGCCCGGGCTCGGGGAAGTGGCGCGCGCCACGGGACTTTCGCCTGCCCATTTCCAGAGGGTTTTTTCGCAATGGGCCGGGGTGTCTCCCAAACGCTACCAGCAGTATCTCACGCTTGATCACGCCAAAGCCATGCTGCGCGACCGCGCGACGGTGCTTGACACAGCCCACGGCACCGGCCTTTCGGGCAGTTCACGCCTGCATGATCTTTTTTTGCGCTGGGAGGCCATGAGTCCCGGACAGTATCTTGCCAAAGGCGCTGGCTTGACGATTTTCTACGGTTGGTTCAACAGCCCGTTTGGCGAAACGCTGGTCATGGGCACGTCGCGTGGCATTTGCGGCATGGCTTTTAGCGCCGAAACCGGGCGCGACGCGGCGCTGGTCGACATGACCGCGCGCTGGCCGGCGGCCACGTTTGAACACCGGGCCGAACCCTTGCACGATTGGGTGCAGGCTGCGCTTGCCGGTACCGGGGAAACCAGCCTGTTTCTGATCGGCGCGCCGTTTCAGATCAAGGTGTGGGAGGCGCTTTTGCAGGTGCCCAGCGGATTTGTCACCACGTATTCGGACATAGCAACGCACATCGACACCCCCAAAGCCGTGCGCGCTGTGGGTACCGCCGTGGGCCGTAATCCGATCGCATGGCTAATCCCCTGCCACCGTGCGCTGCGCAAGACCGGCGGGCTGGGCGGGTATCACTGGGGCCTGCCGGTCAAACGCGCCATGCTGGCCCGCGAAGGCGCGCGCTATGAGGCTGCTTTGTAGATAGAGGCAAGATTTCGCGCAAAGCGCGCGCCCACGGTGCTGCCCGTTGTATCGGTTGGCAAAATTTGCCAAAGTCACCGCAAAAAAGAGCCGCATAAAAGGAGCAGCCGTCATGCCCACACGCACACCCCTTCTTGCCCTGACCATTTGCGCTACCACGCTGGCGGCGTGCAGCGAGCCAACCGGCACCGGCGGGCGCACGCTTGATGGCGCGGTTATCGGCGGCGCGCTCGGCGCTATCATAGGCAGTCAGACAGGCAAGAAAACGGTCGGCAACGCCGCCCTGGGCGCGGTGATTGGCGCGACCATCGGCGGCACCATCGGACAGGAACTTGACCGGCAGGAAGCCGCGCTGCGCGCCAGTCTGGATTCAGATCAGGTTGGCGTCGTCAATACTGGCAGCGAACTTGTCGTCACCCTGCCCGAAGCCATCACATTTGACACCGGCCAGTCCTATGTGCGCGACAGCCTGCGCAACGATCTGGCGGCGCTCTCCTCCAATCTGAACGAGTTTCCCAACACCACCGTCGATGTAATTGGCCACACCGACAACGTCGGGGCTGCCAGTTTTAATCAGGAATTGTCCGCACGCCGCGCCGAGTCCGTGTCGCTGATCTTGACGGAAAATGGCGTGGCTTCTGGTCGTCAACGGGCGTTTGGCCGCGGCGAAGACGAACCAAAGGCCACCAACCTTACCCCCGAAGGCCGCGCCGCAAACCGCCGTGTGGAACTGATCATCCGCCCGCTGCAATAATTTGCAAACACAGCATTCAATGCCAGGCTGATTCGCGTGCGTAGGCGCCGTATCCCCGCATTTCAGCAGTTTTTGTATCAATTTTTATGACAATACGCCCGCCCGCCTAACATTGTTCCATAAATACTCATAAAATTCGATGACTTTGACAATTCTGTTCACCAATGAGACGCTTTTGCTCTTATTGGATCGAACCTGGGTGGAAACATGATCAAATTATCGACCGGCGCAGCTTTGTGCCTGATTTTGGTAACCGGCGCGGCGCAAGCTGGCGAAGCCGCGTATTACTCTCACATCAACGGCGGATACGGCGTGCCTGCCTATTATGACACATGGACCAGCGGCCCGCCCTTGCCGCCGCTGCCCCGAGTCACACAATCATACGACGAAACCTACGCACCAAATCCGTACGTGACACATATCCGCATTCACCGGACGAATGACCCCTGGGGGCATTTGCTGATCCAGCCACAAACCGGACGCGTCACCAACAACTACCCACACCCCGCCAGATGGGCCCGAAGATAGTCGGGTAGCGAAAATGGCAAAAGCCCCGGCGATCCGTGCCGGGGCTTTCTAAATATCTTGTTATCGGGTCTGCCTACAACGTTTCGCGTTTTACAGCATGTCGCTTTTTACCTGACACATCGCTTTTCATCGAACACGTTGAAATCATTGATTTCAGGCAGCCTCGGGTAAATCCGGTTTAACGCGATATGCCTTAATGCAATTTCTGAGCAACGTCGGCGATAGCATCGTCGATCAATGCACCACCGTCTTTGGCCGACATCGAGGCTGCGATTACATCGCGCGCAGCGGCGATGGCCACGCTCACGGCCCGATCCTGCACTTCCTTGACCGCTGCGACTTCAGCCGAGGCAATCTGATCGACCGCCGCCGCCAGACGCCGTGCAATCGATTCATTTAAAGCTACATGCGCTTGTTGTGCCGCGGCTTCGGCCTCGGATTTTGCGTGGGTCACGATGTCGGCCGACTGCGCCGCCACTTCTTTCTGTTTTCGCTCATAGGACGCTAACAGCAATTGCGCCTCTTCACGCAGCGACCTTGCTTCGTCCAGCTCAGACTTGATGGCCTCAGCGCGCGCATCGAGCAACCCACCGACCATGCCCGGTACTTTCAGGTAGACCAGCACGCCGACAAACAGAACAAAGGCGATAAGCACGACAAAATTGGTGTTGTTCAGCGAAAAAAACGGGCCACTCGCCGCCAGAACCGGTCCCGCCACCAATACAATCGGCGTCGCCAACGAAACAATGCGCCTCATTTCAAGACCCCTTCATCTGTGCTTTGACCGCTGCAGTCACGGCTTTGGCGTTGCCAGTGCCCGGCAGGACCGCTTTGATGATCTCGCTGGTCGTGGTTTTGGCAATCGTTTCAACATTCTTTAACGCGCCTTTACGAATTTCCGCGATTTTCGCCTCGGACTCTGCTGCCTTGGCCGCGATTTCCACATCAGCGACGGCCACCGCTGCATCCAGATCTTTCTGGATTTCAGCCCGCGCCGCAGCCACGATCAGCCCCGCTTCGGCGCGTGCGTCGGACAGCGCTTTGTTATAGGCCGCTTCTGCTGCTACCGCCTGCTCCTTGAGCGCCTCGGCCTGTTCCAGATCGCGCGCCAACGCATTGCTGCGGTCTGACAGGACTCTGGCTATGCGCGGCAATGCCACGCGCGTCAAAACCAGATAGATAATAAGCAACGTGACCACCAACCAAAAAATCTGGTTGGGAAAGGTCGCGAAATCCAGTTGCGGCATTCCATCCGCGTGTTCCGCTGCTTCGGCTAAATGGCCGGTCTCGGTTGTTTCAGATGCCATGGCACCCTCCGTTGGCATTGATAACAAACGGGCAGCTTTTGCGGCCGCCCGGCAAAGCCAGCTATCTTTACTGAGCGTACATCAGAAGCAAAGCAATCAGGAATGAGAAGATCCCCAAAGCTTCTGAAAATGCGATACCAATAAACATAGTCGCGGTTTGGCCGCCAGCGGCTGTGGGGTTGCGCAGAGCACCCGACAGGTAGTTGCCCACAACGTGACCCACGCCGACGGCTGCGCCACCCATGCCTGTACATGCAAGACCCGCACCGATCAGCGCGCCCATTTCTACCAGATCGCCTTCTACTGCCATTTTGTTTCTCCTTGTAAGAATGGCTGAAATTTTTATTCGAAAACCCTAGTGCCCCGGATGCAAAGCATCGTTCAGATACACACAGGTCAGAATGGTGAAAACATAGGCCTGAATGACCACCACCAGCATCTCAAGGCCGTAAACCGCCATGATTGCCACGATGGGTGCCACCGCCCCGATGCCAAGCGCCCCGGCAAAACCGGCAAACACTTTGATAACCGCGTGTCCGGCCATCATGTTGCCCGCCAAACGAATGGAATGGCTGACAGGGCGTACGAAATAGGAAATGATCTCGATCACCGCCAGAATGGGTCGCAGAGGGAGCGGCGCGTCTGAAATCCAGAACAGCGACAGAAACTTGGTACCGCTCTTGACGATGCCTAAAATCGTCACCGAAAGGAACACTGCAATGGCCATCGTTGCTGTGACCGCGATATGAGAGGTCGAGGTAAAACTTAGCGGCAACAGGCCCACGATATTGGCCAACAGGATGAACATGAACAATGTCATAATATAGGGGAAATATTTCAGCCCCGCTTTACCGGCGATATCTTCGACCATTTTGTGAACAAAGGTGTATATCTCTTCGGCAACCGATTGGCTGCGCGAAGGCACCATGGCCCGCCTGCGCGTTCCCAGAACCAAAAGCCCGATGACCGCCAAAACTGCAACCCCCATCCACAGCGTCATGTTGGTGGGTGTGTACCAAAGTATTTCACCGTCGCCAAAAAGCGGCTTGATTACAAATTGGTCCATCGGGTGGATGTTGAATGGGCTGCCGCCTTCTTCTGCCGCCATGCTGTCACCTTATTTGCCCGTTTCAGGCGGTTAATCTTTGGCTTTGGCCTCGGCCGCCGCATTTTGCTCCTGAAGCTCTTTGGCCGAGCGCATCATTGTGCGCACCCCTGCCGCAAACCCCAGCAATGTAAACAGGATCAGAAAGATCGGGATCGTCCCAAACAGGCTGTCCAGCCCAAATCCGATACCAAAACCCATGGCCAATCCGACCACCAGCTCAATCACCATCCGCCACGCAGCCCCTGCCGCGGAATGATGGTTTTCGTGACGCATTCCCGGTTTACCGGGGGTTTTGGCCGCGTCGATGCGGGCCTGCAACTTGTCCAGGTCACCCTGCCCGGGCACCGGTGCCATGACAATTCCCCTTTGGTCAGCGTCCTGCGTTGAATAGGAGCCGCAAGACCAAGAGTCAACGGGGTTACGACGGCGCTAAGTCGCTGTTATTATTAGGGTAATAATCACGAAACTGCGCTACCCACGCCGGGTTCCGCTTTTTGACCTGCTATTCGTCATTCAACCATCCGGTTGACCAACAATGCCCGGTTCTGGATTTCCAGCATATTTATTGCGCCAGTGGTGATCGTTTGCGATCCCTCAACCAAATGGTTGACCTTTTACGCGCCGCTGCGTTACCAAAGCTGATGCAGGACAATCTCGACCGGATATTTTCGGCCCTTGCCGACCCCACGCGACGGGCTATCTTGTCCATGTTGATCGAGGACGATATGGCGGTCACCGACGTCGCAGCGCCGTTTGAAATGTCGCTGGCGGCGGTTTCCAAACATCTGATTATTCTAAAACGTGCGGGACTGATCGGGCAGGAAAAACGTGGCCGCGTCAAATGGTGCAAACTTGACCCAAATGCTATGCTTTCAGCCGCCAAATGGATGGAAAGTTTTGGTCAGTACGAAACGCTTGATTTTGACGCGTTTGAGGCTTTTCTCAGCGTGGAACTTGCGGATGACAACAATTGAGCGCAAATCAATTTCCACCTTTAACACCTTTTTCACCGCGCGACCACATCATGGACCGCACGCGTGTGACGGCTGTCAGAACGAAGCAGGCCTAACAAAGGCCCCCTTCACCGCAATTCATCTGACACGTCATGCGGGGCAACATGCGGGCATTTTCCCTTTCGCAAATCTATTTGAAAAATCGCGCCCATAAGGACGATTTTGACAGTCTGGCGATCGGTGCCGCGTCCCGAAAAACTCCGCTTTCAGATCTACAACATAATTACGCCCGGACCGCCTGGTCCTATTTTCAGAACTTTACCAATTCATCAACAGGTTTGGCGGTCTACAGCGACGGCGAAAATAGGATAACACCTTGGGAGATCGGTGCGCAGATGAACGCAATCATATGCGCCATGCGCCTTGGTCTGGTCGACGCCGGAGAGGCGACACATTTGCTGAACCGTGCATTGCACACGATTGCAGGATTGCCGCGTCACAAGGCGCTGCCCTGCGCGCGCTATGACATAGTCAACGCGCAAAGTATGAGAAAGTCGGCAAATGCACCCCAGACTTTTCGGCTGGTCGCCGCATTTATTGCTGTGGCCCATTACTTTCCTGAATTTGCGCCGGAGATCGCGCTGATCCTGTCACGGTGGAAACTGCGAAAATATATCAGGTCGGGGAACTTGCGCCTGCTGCCGTGCGGGCACCGGGTCGCCGCGCCGGAATACGGCGCCGCCGACTGTTTGGGGTTTGGGCAGTACGCCGCCCGCGCTGCCTGTCTTGTGGGGCTCAAAGCTGATGTCGCCGGAGAGCTGCGTGACCATCTGGGCGCGTGCCGTATCAACGGAATTCTGATCCCGATTGATAAACGACATCGTGACGACCAACTCCTGATGTCGACTGTACCGCTGTGCCTCGAGGCCTTTGGTTTTGGATTTTGCAAAGACGGGCGCGCTCTGGCGCTGGCGATGTTTCTGGCCCAAAAAAAACATTTTCAATTGACCGGCACCCTTACCGCACTGGCACCGGTTCCCACCGAAAGAACATCGGAAACGATCAATCAGGGATTGTCCGCGACCGGACCGGATGGAATTTTGTGCCGGATACACGGCGGCGAAAATCGCGCCGACCTGCGTTGCGTCAGCACCGCGGCCGCGTTTTGCCATTGGGCGGTTGCAGGCGGAGCTTACGGTCAAAAACTGCTTGATGCCGTTGACATTCTGGCCACACAAAACGGCTGGCAAGCGGGGCTGTTCAACCACGATGCCCGGCCCAACAGCGTGCTGAGCCTCAACACCAACGCAGTGATACTGGAAGCCATTCACTTCAAATGCTTCGGGCCGCTGTTTCCAACGACCCAAGCACACCTTGCGCAACCATCCTTGACTGACTAAGACACAAAAACAGCTTTAGCTTCAGTCAGGGCAGCGCCATTTTACCCGAACGATTTACTCCGAAACTGGTCACGACGCTTCAAGAGGGCTACAACCTTGGCGCCCTGAGATCTGATGTTCTGGCCGGGCTGACCGTCGCGATTATTGCGCTGCCTTTGGCCATGGCTTTGGCGATTTCAAGCGGTGCATCACCTGACAAGGGTCTGGTCACAGCAATTGTTGCCGGATTTGTCGTGGCGCTGTTGGGTGGATCACGCGTGCAGGTTGGCGGTCCTACCGGCGCTTTTATCGTGGTTGTGTTTTCGGTCATCGTCGAACACGGTTATCACGGTCTGGTTCTCGCCACACTTGTGGCCGGTGTTTTGTTGGTGTCCGCAGGTTATGCGGGGCTGGGCCGCGTCATACGTTTTGTGCCGTATCCGGTGGTCACAGGGTTCACCGCCGGAATCGCCGTCATCATTGCGACCTCGCAAATCAAAGATTTTCTTGGTTTGAAAATAGCCGAAGTTCCGGCCGAATTTGTCCCGAAATTACAAAGTTACTTTGACCATATCGGGTCTATAAGTCTTGTCACGCTTGGCATCGGAGCCGCGTCCCTTGCGTTGATTTTAGGCCTTAAGGCATTCGCCCCACGCTTGCCCGGCTTTTTGCTGGCTGTGATCGGCGCTGCCGCCGCTGCATTCATCCTTCAGTTACCGGTGGACACAATCGGATCACGGTTTCCGGATATGCCCGACGGCCTGCCGACGCCGGGTTTACCCGACTGGAATTTTGCTTTACTGGTTGAAATTATCCCCTCTGCGTTCACGATCGCCTTTCTGGCGGGCATCGAAGCCCTGCTCTCGGCGACGGTCGCCGACGGTATGACCGGGTACAGGCACCGCTCTGACCAAGAGCTGGTCGCCGTCGGATTTGCTAATATTACGTCCGGGCTGTTCGCGGGACTGCCGGCCACGGGCGCGATTGCCCGCACCGCAGCCAATATAAAATCAGGCGGAAAAACTCCGCTCGCCAGCATGTTTCACGCATTGTTTTTGTTGTTGTTCATCATTTTTGCCGGAAAACTGATGGGATTTGTCCCGCTTGCCGCGCTGTCTGCCATCCTGTTTATCGTCGCGTGGAATATGAGCGAAGTCCATCATTTCCTGCACATTTTCCGCATGTCGAGAAACGACAGAATCGTCATGTTGCTGACTTTCACGTTGACTGTTTTTGTTGATCTGACGGTGGCTATCGGGGTTGGTGTGACGCTTGCCTCTTTGATGTTCCAAAACCGGATGAGCCAGGCCAACGTCGCGCATTTGCAAAAAGGCCGGATGCACGACAGCGATGGTGATGCCGGGGACGAGGACCCTGACCAGCGCCAGGATCTACCCGGCGGTGTCGAAGTTTTCCGTCTGACGGGGCCGGTATTCTTTGGCATGACCAGCGCCATGATCGATACGTTGAAATCGATGGGCGAGCGTCCAAAGGTATTGATTGTGCGGATGAAACTTGTGCCCCACATGGACGTTGCCGGGGTAAACGCCATTCAGGACATGGTAAACCTGTGCCGCTCGCAGGGATCGAAACTGATCTTCACCGGCGTTCAGAAAGACCCGATGGACATGATGAGAAAAGCCGACATCGTCGAAAATAATTCGGATATATTCATAGCGAACGCGTATCCGGACGGGCTTAATCTGGCCAATGATCTGCTGCAATCCGAGCAGACCTAGCGACCCCAATCTGAAAACGCCCGAGGTCTCCCCCGGGCGTTTTCATTTTCCACGAGGTGGGTGCCAACCCGCCGTCTATCAATTCAACGCTTTGTCGGTAATCGCGTGTGTCCACGCACCAACGGGCTGCTTGGTGATCACCGGATCAGACCCGCCGCCCAGCAGGCTGTCAACCGTGCGCTGGTAATCCGCAGGATCAAGCGCGCCGTTGGATCCGGCCGTCAGTTTGGCAATCTCGCCCATCATCCGCACCTGATGTTTTTCGGTCTGCGCGCCGGTGGCATCATTATCCAAAACGATCAACGCTGCGGCTTCGGGGTTTTCCTCGGCCCATTTCCAACCCTTCATGGACGCGCGCACAAAACGCACCATTTTGTCCTCGAAAGCCGGGTCTTTCAGGTTTTCACCCAAAACATACATGCCGTCTTCCAGCGTCGCGACACCCTGATCTTCGTATTTGAATACGCTTAGCTCATCGGGAGTCAGACCCGCGTCGATGATCTGCCAGTATTCGTTATAGGTCATCGTTGACACACAGGCGGCCTGCCCTTGCAGGATCGGATCGACGTTGAAACCCTGCTTCAAAACCGTGACACCGCCGTCAGACCCGTCGGTTGCCAGACCAAGTTTGCTCATCCAGCTTAAGAAAGGATATTCGTTGCCAAAGAACCAAACGCCCAGCGTTTTTCCGGCAAAATCAGCGGGTGAATTGACCCCTGCGTCTTTGCGGCAGGTCAGCATCATACCCGAGGATTTGAACGGTTGCGCGATGTTGACCAGATCAAGGCCCTTTTCACGTGCGGCCAGTGCGGATGGCATCCAGTCCAGCACCACGTCGGCACCGCCACCGGCGATTACTTGGGTTGGCGCCACATCGGGGCCGCCTGCCTTGATGGTGACATTCAGGTCTTCATCGGCATAGTAACCGTTTTCCTGTGCAACGTAATAACCGGCAAATTGCGCCTGCGTCACCCATTTCAGCTGCAGCGTTACGTCATCCGCCGCTTGCGCGACGCTCGCGCTAAACACCATTGCACCGGCAATGGCTGTTGTTATCAGATGTTTCATTGGTCTTCTCCCAGTTGGTTGATAGTCATAGTTTTCTTCAGCCGCGTTGCGCAGGATGCCAGAAGGTCACCGACCGCTCCAACATCGCCACACTGCCGTAAAAGGCGGATCCGGCCAAGGCCGCCACGGCAATTTCTGCCCAAACCATGTCCAGCGCCAGACGCCCGACTTCGGTAGAAATTCGAAATCCCATCCCCTTGATGGGAGAGCCAAAGAACTCTGCCACAATAGCACCAATCAGCGCCAAGGTGGTACAAATCTTCAACCCGTTAAAAATAAAAGGCATCGCCGCAGGCAGGCGCAGTTTCTGCAGCGCCTGTCGATAACTGGCCCCGTAGGTGTGCATCAGATCACGCTGCATGTGATCGGACGCCTGCAGCCCCTGGACCGTGTTCACCAGCATCGGGAAGAACACCATCACCACCACCACGGCGGATTTTGACTGCCAGTCAAAACCAAACCACATCACCAGAATGGGGGCCATGCCGATAATCGGCAGCGCCGCCACGAAATTGCCCACCGGCAACAATCCACGCTGCAAAAACGGTGACCGGTCCACCGCCACAGCCGTCAGAAACGCAGCCCCGCACCCGATGACGTAACCTGACAGTGCGCCCTTGACAAAGGTCTGCACGAAATCGACCCAAAGGATGTCAAGCTCGCTGACAAACTGTCTGCCGATGGCACTTGGGGCGGGTAGCAAAACCGCGCTAATATCATAGCCGCGCACGATGCCCTCCCAAAGCAACAGCAACGTCACGCCAAAAACCGTTGGCACCATCAACCGGATGGCGCTGGAATTTCCCCGCCGAGACAGCCACACATTCACAGCCCAAGCTGCCGCCCAAAAAGCTAATGCTGCCAAGAACACGTTCATCGCACCATCCCCATGCGCTTTAACGTGGCGCCTTGGATAATCCCGATGATGCCAACCAGTATCGCCGCCAGAACCGCCGCTGAAATCAGCGCGCTCCAGATTTGAATGGTTTGCCCGTAATAGCTGCCGGTCAGCATCCGCGCCCCAAGACCGCCCTGTGCGCCCGTGGGCAACTCGCCCACAATTGCGCCGATCAAAGACGCCGCCATTGCAATTTTAAGCGAGGTAAACAGATAAGGCATGGACGAGGGAAACCGCAGCGCCCAGAACGTCTGCCAGCGGTTGGCGTGCCACGTGCGCATCTGGTCCAGCTGCATGTGATCGGGCGACCGTAGGCCCTTGACCATCCCCACCACCACCGGAAAAAACGACAGATACATGGAGATCACCGCCTTGGGCAGCAGGCCTGACACCCCAACCGCGTTCAAAACCACGATCACCATCGGCGCAATCGCCAGTATTGGGATCGTCTGACTGGCAATCACCCAGGGCATCACACTCATATCCATGGCCCGGTTGTGCACAATCCCCACCGCCAAAAGAATGCCCAGCAACGTGCCCAAAACAAACCCAAGCGCCGTGGCCGATAACGTGACCCAACCGTGAAAAATCAAACTGCGCTTGGAAAACGCCTTTCCGCGCAAAACCATCGCGCCGGTGCTTTTCCAGATTTCGGCGGTCACCTGATGCGGCGCGGGCAATCGCGGCTTTTCCTGGCTCCAGGTATCAGCGACCATTTCCGAAAAACTTAAACTGACTTCCGCGCGTTTCGCCTTGTCATATGCCCAGGGCGCATTCAGCTTAACGGCCATGCCGTACCAGATGACAAATATGGCCAAAACGACGGTCAATATGGGCAACAGGCTACGCATTGAAACCAGCTCCGCCTTTCAGCGTTCCAAAAATACTCGCGCCGCAGGCATGAAAACTTTGCGTCAGAATGAGTATTTTAAGAACAATGAAAGATTTGTCGCATTTGATTAAAAAGCGGTACAGGCTGGAGAGCCGATGACCGTGAACGATGACGGCGCCTCGTCCTGCGAGCAGGGCGGGGCGTTTTTCTGCCAGCTTACTCATAAGAATGCCCTGCCCGCAGCCCGTCACGCACCCGATGCGCAATTTTGATGAATTCCTCGCTGTCACGGATGTCCAGCGGACGCTCGCTTGGCAGTGTGCTGTCAATGACGTCGGCGATCCGGCCCGGGCGCGGCGACATCACGACGATGCGTGTTGAAAGATAAACAGCCTCGGGGATTGAATGCGTAACAAAGGCGATGGTTTTGTTGGTCTTTGCCCACAACGCCAGCAGTTGCTCATTCAGGTGATCGCGCACAATTTCGTCAAGCGCCCCGAACGGTTCGTCCATCAAAAGAATATCCGCGTCAAACGCCAGTGCCCGCGCAATGCTGGCCCGCTGCTGCATGCCACCGGACAGCTGCCAGGGAAACTTGTTTTCAAATCCCGCCAGATCAACCAGTTCCAGCACACGGTCGACCCGTTCCGCCTGATCCGCTTTATCGTACCCCATGATCTCCAGCGGCAGTTTGATGTTGCCACTGATCGTCCGCCACGGGTACAACCCCGCCGCCTGAAACACATAGCCATAAGCGCGGGATTTCCGCGCCGCCGCCGGGCTGACACCGTTGACAGAAATCGTGCCGCTTGTTGGTTGTTCCAGATCCGCCATCACCCGCAAAAACGTCGTCTTGCCACAGCCCGAGGGGCCGATGAAAGACACAAACTCGCCCTTCTTGATTTCAAGATCGATGTCCTGCAAAGCATGCACCGGCCCATCGCTTGTTTCAAACGTCAGGGACAGGTTTTCGGCTTTGACGACGGTGTCGCTCAACTGCTTAGGTCTCCGCTGCCCCGCACTTGATGCGGGGTCTCTTTCATTACAAAGGCCCCGGATCAGGTCCGGGGCAACTGGCATCTAAATTCCCGCCGGAATATTCGTTGGGTCACGCATCACCTGCCGGGGCGAGTTCAGCGCTTTCCACCTACTCAGCGCCTCATGGGCTGACGGAAATGCCGGGCGGGGGATAAATTTGCCGCGCCCCGGGTTGGGTTGCGAGTTGGCACCCCAGGCCCAGATCACCTCGCCCCGGTTCAGGGTAAAGCGTGACTGCGCCGAAACATTAAAGCCTTCAAAAACATTGTAATCCAGCACTGAATGGTGGTTGGACGGGCTGATGGTTTTGGAAATCTTCGGATCCCACACCACGATATCCGCATCCGCCCCTTCGACAATCGCGCCTTTCTTGGGATAGATATTCAGGATTTTCGCCACGTTGGTCGAGGTCGCCGCCACAAACTCATTCGGTGTCAAGCGGCCGGTTTCAACCCCTTCGGTCCACAGTACCGCCAGACGTTCCTCCAGCCCGTTGGACCCGTTGGGAATGATCCTGAAATCATCCCGCCCGGCGCGTTTTTGTTTGGTGTTAAACGCCGCATGATCGGTGGCGACCACCTGCAGCGAACCCGCTTGCAATCCCGCCCAAAGCGAATCCTGATGATCCTTGCTGCGAAACGGTGGCGACATCACCCGCCGTGCGGCGTGGTCCCAATCCTTGTTGAAATATTCGCTTTCATCCAACGTCAGAAACTGGATCAATGGCTCGCCGTAAACCCGCATGCCCTTTTGCCGCGCCCGCCTGATCGCCTCGTGGGTCTGCTCGCACGACACATGCACGATATAAAGCGGCACCCCTGCGGTGTCGGCAATGGTAATCGCACGATTGGCGGCTTCGCCCTCCAGTTCCGGCGGGCGGCTGTACGCATGCGCCTCTGGCCCCGTCATGCCCATATCAAAATATTT
>CAZPQL010000014.1:0-48388 GCA_964588725.1 uncultured Rhodobacterales bacterium | reverse complement strand
GGCCTCGATCTGGGTTTCGCCGGCACCGCCGACAAAGCTCAGACCGCCGCGCTGGCGCTCCAGGTGCGTCCAGCTGCGTACAAGACGGCTACGTTGATAGGCCAGCGCCGCCAGATCGACCTGCAACACGCCTTCACGCGTTTGCGCGCGTGCGCCGAAGATTTCCAGAATAAGGCCGGTTCGGTCCAGTATCCGTGCCCTGAGGTCGTGCTCAAGATTGCGTTGCTGTACCGGTGTGACCAGACCGTCAACCACGACAAGACCGATATCGTCAGCATCAATGCGCGCAGCCAGTTCGCCAATTTTGCCTTTGCCAAACAGCGTGCCCGCGCGGATCGTGGGCAGGCGGATGATGTCGCTGCTGACAATGTCCAGATCAAGCGCCCGCGCCAGTGACACGGCTTCGTTCAGCGATTGATGGGGCGTGCGGCGCGCAGGGGTCTTGGGCGAATGAGGGTGCAGAACCAGCGTGCGCAATCTTAGGCCCCGTCGTCGCCCTCGTACAGGCTTACGGGTTGCGACGGCATGATCGTCGAAATCGCGCTTTTGTAGACCAGTTGTGATTGACCGTCACGGCGCAACAGCACACAAAATGAATCAAACCACGTGATCACACCTTGCAATTTGACACCGTTCACCAAAAATATCGTAACCGAAATTTTAGCTTTGCGCACATTATTGAGAAATGCGTCCTGTAAATTTTGTTTGTCGGCAGCCATTTTTTTCAGCCTTAAGTTTGGTTCTGCGCCTGATCTGGCAGACGCTATTATTGTCGTTGCACAGTAATATGAAGTCACCAGTGGCAAATTTCTACCCCAAATCACTGATTTAAGTAACTAAAGCGGCATCTTTTCGTCAATTTCGCCAAAAATCGGGGTTTAAAAGTGCGATCAGCGCCAAAACTTCCATGCGCCCCATGATCATGGCCATTCCAAGAATACCTTTGGCGGCACTGTTCAGATCGCCATAGCGCAACTGCCCGCCTGACACCGTATCCGCCAGCGGGCCGGTCGTGCTCAGCGCGGAAATGGCGTAAATCAGACTGTCCTTGAACGGAACATGGCTGAGCGAAAGGCCGATCATCACCACTGCCCAGCTAATGAGAAACACCATGAAAAATATCCACGCCGTATAGGCACCTTCGCGCCGTATGCGCCTTGCCGCACGTCCCGATCCGCCAATCGACGACGGAAACGACAGTTTTTGCATCGCGCGCGCGCCGTGTTTGTAAAGCGCGTACACCCGCAACAATTTGATCCCGCCTGCCGTGGTCGCAACGCCACCGCCCATGATCACCAGCCCGATCAGGATCAGCACCGGTGAATCCACCCCCGCCCACCCCAGCGTGTTCTGCCAATGGGCGCTTTCAAATCCCGTGGTCGTCAGAAACGACGCAACCGTGAAAACCGCGCCCCAAAGCGCTCGAAAAGCCGAAAGAGCCGTCCCGTCCGCCAACGCACCCGCCGCGCTTAACCAGTGGCGCGCAAACAGCAAAATGCCAATCGACGAAACGGTGACCAGCGCGAGACGGAATTCAAAGTCCCTCAGCAATGGCGCGCGGTGACGCACCGAAGTGTCGCCCGCAAATGTGGTGCGCGATACCGCAAAGAACAGGAATACAAAGATCAAAACCTCTCCTGCCAGCCCCGCATTGGCCTGCGACGGGGCCACGTTCGCAAAGATACCGCTGGTGGACAGCGTGGACATGGAAAGCACGATAGCCGTGAAAATCCTTTCGCCCGCGACGATCATGAAAAACGCCAGCGCCAGTGTCAGCAACAGGTAGATCGGCGCAAACTGCAGCGCAAAGTGGCGCAACCTTGTCGCCGGATCGGCTGCCAGAATACGTCCGGACCCCGTGCCGCCGCCCGCTATGTCACGGGTTGCGTAAACTTCGATGCCACCAAGGTTTAGCGGGTGCAACACCGCCGCCGCTGCGACCCACATCAAAAAGCCACCCAGCCACGCCACCAGAGCCCGCCACAGGTGCAGTGGTTCCGGCAGATCCGCGGGATTGGGAAACACAGTGGCACCTGTGGTTGTCAGGCTGGACAACATTTCAAAATACAGATCAAAATAAGCCACGTCGGGCAAAAGATTGACCATGGGCGCCGCCAGCATCAAGGGCAGTACCACCAGCCCCAGCCCAAGACCCAGGAGATCCCGGTGAAGATTGCGCCGCCGACTGGTACGCGCCGCCGCGACGGCAACCATCAACACGATCAAGCCCGAATAAACGGACACCTGAAAAAAAGTCCGCGCCAGTTCGACCTCGCCGATGCGCACACCGTGAGCAGCGGGTATCAGCATTGCCAGCGCACCGACCGCCAGCAACTGGACCAAAAGCGGCAATTGACGCAGATCGGGCATGTCTAGAAATAATCGATGGTGACGCGCAACAACCGTTCGACGTCCGGCACGTCAGCCGACAGGCAAAACAATGCAACGATGTCACCTTCTTCGATACGCGTCTCGCCGGTGGGATGCAGAACCTTACCGCCTTTTTTGATCCCCCCGACCAAAACGCCCTCGGGAAAATCGATGTCGCGAATCAATTGGTCGGCGATAGGCGAAGGCGACAAAATCTGCGCCTCGATCACCTCGGCCTCTGCGTCGCCGATGGAATAAACGGCGCGCACCCGTCCGTGCCGGACATGGCGCAGGATCGACGATACTGTGGTGGTGCGCGGATTGACAAACGCGTCAATATTAAGCGGTTCCATCAATGACGTTAATCCCGGGTCATTGACCAAAGCCACCACCAGCGTACAACCCGATGCTTTGGCGCGCGTCGCCACCAACAGGTTGGTTTTGTCGTCGTCGGTCAGTGCCAACACCGCATCGGCCTTATCGATCCCCGCTTCCTCCATCACTTCGGAATCAAGCCCGTCACCGTGCAGCACGATGGTGCGTTCAAGCGCATCAGCGGCGGTTTCAGCAATGGCACGGTCGCGCTCGACCACTTTTGCGCGGATGCGCTCGGTACGTTCTTCCAGACTTTTCGCCACCGACAAACCAACGTTACCACTGCCGATTATAATAACTCGTTCGCGTTTTTTTGCTGATTTTCCAAATATTTCCAACGTGCGGCTCAGGTCTTCCGTGTGGGAAAAAATGTAAATCTGGTCGCCTTCAAACAGCTGATCGCCCGGCGTTGGCGCAAACAGCGTACCTTCGCGGCGCACACCTACAACGATGGCGCGCAGGGTCGGAAACAGCTCTGACAACTGGCGCAATGGTGTGTTGAGTACCGCACAATTTTCATCAAGCGCCACGCCGATCAGTTGCGCGTCGCCGTCCAGGAACAGTTCGGTGTCAAAAGTCGCGGGCGACGCCAGCCGTTGTAAAGCCGCCTCGGCCACTTCGCGTTCGGGCGAAATCACCACGTCTATCGGCATGTGGTCGCGGCGATAAAGATCAGAGTAAATCGCATCAAGATAGCTTTGTGCGCGCAGTCGGGCGATTTTGCGTGGCACTTCAAATGCCGAATGGGCGACCTGACAGGTCACCATATTGACTTCGTCAGAATAGGTCGCCGCGATGATCATATCGGCGTCGCGCGCGCCGGCGCGCTCCAGCACATCGGGGTAGGACGCAAAACCCGCAATGCCACTGACATCCAGACTATCGGTGGCGCGGCGCACCAGTTCCGGGTTGCTGTCCACGACCGTGACGTCGTTCTTTTCCGACGCAAGATGTCGCGCAATCTGCCAACCCACCTGCCCGGCGCCGCATATGATGACCTTCATGACGGTCTCCTGCCTGATTAGCCGTTCTGTTCGATCTCTGCCACGCGCGCGCCGGATTTCGACGAGGTCACCACGTTCAGCGATTTGAGCTTGCGGTGCAAGGCCGACCTCTCCATGCCAACAAACGTGGCCGTGCGCGATATGTTGCCGCCAAACCGGTTGATCTGCGTCATCAGATATTCACGTTCGAACAGCTCACGCGCCTCACGCAGCGGCATTGTCGCAAGGTTGCCCGACATGTTCAATCCGTCGCCTTCGGCACCGTTGCCGCCACTTTCGGGCAGCTCGCGGGTTTCAATCGCGCCGGTGTCGGGACCCAATATCAAAATACGTTCGATGACGTTCTTGAGCTGCCTTACGTTGCCGGGCCACTGCATGGTCTGGAGCAGGGCTTCGGCCTCTTCCGAAAGCGCGCGCAGCGGCAACCCCTGAGCGCGGTTGAAATCCGTGATAAAGTGATCTGCGATCTCGGGGATGTCTTCGCGGCGGCTTTCAAGCGACGGCACCGAAATCGGCACCACGTTCAGCCGGTGATACAGTTCTTCGCGGAATGTTCCTGCCTCGATTTCAGCTTCAAGATTTTTGTTGGTGGACGAGATTACTCTTAAATCGACCCGTACCTTGTCGGCCCCCCCGACGCGCTGAAATTGTTGATCAACCAGCACCCGTAGAATCTTGGACTGCGATCCCATCGGCATATCGGCAATTTCGTCGAAAAACAAAATGCCGCCATGCCCCTGTTCCAACAGGCCCGGCTCATAGCCGTGTTCACGCGATTCACGCCCGAATAACACTTCTTCCATGCGCTCGGGTTCAATCGACGCGGAACTCACCGACACAAACGGTGCGGCTGCGCGGTCGGAATTGGCGTGGATATAGCGCGCCGCCACCTCTTTGCCGGCGCCTGCCGGTCCGGTCAGCATGATGCGCCCGTTTGATTTGGTTACTTTGTCGAGCTGCGACTTCATCAATTTGAATGCCGGTGACGAGCCAATCATCAACGAAGACGACACGTCGTTGATTCGCAGGCTGGAATTTTCACGCCGAAGGCGCGACGCCTCCATGGCCCGCGCGACCACCACCATGAGCTGATCGATGTTGAACGGTTTTTCGATGAAATCGTAAGCGCCCTGTTTCACGGCCGCGACGGCAATTTCGATATTGCCGTGACCCGATATGATCACCACGGGGATATCGGGGTTGTCACGGCGCGTGGCCTTCAGAATGTCAATTCCGTCCATTCGGCTGTCTTTCAGCCAAATATCAAGGATCATCAGATCGGGTGCGTCCGCGTTGATTTCCTGCATACAGCTGTCGCTGTCCCACGCCAGACGGGTGACGTAGCCCTCGTCACGCAGAATATCCGACACCAGTTCGCGGATGTCTTTTTCGTCGTCAATTACCAGAATATCGCCCATTTTGCGTTCCTATTCAGCCGCACGGCTGTCTTTTACTGTTGCGGTTTCAGTTTGCGTCTCTTCGTTGCGGGTGCTGTCGTCGAGCGGCAGGCGAATACGGGCCATCGCGCCCACGTGCTCGTTGCCTTTGAACCGTGGCGCGTCCAGCAGTTCAAGCGTACCGCCGTGTTCCTCGATGATTTTTTTGACGATCGAAAGGCCCAGACCGGTGCCTTTTTCCCGGTTGGTCACATAGGGTTCAAACAGGCGCGCCCTTTGCGACGGCAGCCCGATACCGTTGTCGGTGATCGTTATCTCAAGACGCGCCCCGTCGATGCGTGCCGCAACGCGGACTTCGGGCTTCAGACCTTCGGGTGCGTGTTTCTCAATAAGCGAATCGATCGCCTCATGCGCGTTCTTGATCAGATTTATCAAGGCCTGCGATATCATGGTGGCGTCGATAAACCCCCAGATTTCACTTTCTTGACACGCGAACGTCAGGGCCGTCGTCTCGGTCGACACATCCTGCAGCGTCACGGCGTCACGCAGCAGTGTGACAATATTATGACGACGGCGTTCAGGCGTTGGCATACGCGCGAATTTGGAAAATTCATCGACGATGCGACGCAGATCCGTCGTCTGGCGCACGATGACATCGGTATATTGCGCCAGTGCTTTGGTGTCGATTCCCGGCACGTCGGAAAATTTGCGCCGCAGGCGTTCAGCCGAAAGCTGGATCGGAGTCAGGGGATTTTTGATTTCATGGGCGATACGGCGCGCCACGTCGCCCCAGGCGGCCATCCGCTGCGCCGTGATCAGATCGGTCACATCATCAAAGGTGACGACGTAGCCTTCCAAATGCCCGGAATCGTTCCGACGCGACGCGATGCGCACCAGCAGATTTTCGCCGGTCCCCGCGCGGGTGAGCTGTATTTCCTGTTGCGCGACCTGCCCGTGGCCCTCGTGCAGCTCATCAAAAAGATACGCGAATTCAGGCACCGCGTTTTTGAGATCATTGCCGTAGTCCTGATCGTACTCAAGCCCCAGCAACCGCAGGGCCGCTGCATTGGCAAATTCAATTATACCTTTAGGATTCAAACCTATAACGCCCGTTGTTACACCGCTTAGGACCGAATCAAACAGCCGCCGACGCTGTTCTGTCGTGTGGTTGGTTTCAATCAGGGTGTCCCGTTGTCCCTTGAGCTGTTTGGTCATCTGGTTGAAAACGCGGCTAAGCATGGCAATTTCGTCGTCGCCGTCTTCTTCAATCACCCGCACCGCCAAATCGCCCGCACCAACACGCTGTACCGCACCCGCCAGCCTGCCCACAGGGCGCGACAACCGTTCGGCAAACCACAGGCCCAGCCATATGGCCGCCAATATGACGATCACCGCAAAGCCAAGATAAATCAGACCAAATTCAAACAAAAGCCGACCGCGGTCGTTTTCAAGCTGTTGGTAAAGCGCCACGGTTTCCTGCGTGTCATCGAGCAGATTAAGAATATCGCCATCGACATTGCGCGAAATATAAAGAAACCGGTCGACATAGGCGCTGAGCGCCAAAAGTGCACGAAATTCGTTGTTATCCCAGTCTTCGATGATCACGGTTTCACCGTCGCGCGCGCGGGCAATTTGCGCTGGTGTCGGGGCCTCGAAATCAAACAGATAACTGCGTTCGCCCCTCGATAGCAACGTCGCCGCACCATCGATGATAAAAGCTTCGCGCAAACCTCGCTGAATTTGACCCTGACCCTGAGTCAACAGCTCCCTGAGATCACCTTCGCTCAAAAACGGTGTTAGACTTTTGTTTTGATTAAGAAAATCTGACAATGCTCTGACGTCTTGTGTCAGGTCGTCCCTGTGTTCCTGTTCGTAAGCCTGCGCCGCAGACAGCGAATTGCCGACCACCTGTCGTACCCGGTCCGAAAACCAGCCTTCCATGCCGAAATTCAACGTCGCCATGGCGAAAACGGCCACAAGCACCGTGGGCACCAGCGCGATGATGGCAAAGACGCCGGTCAGGCGCATGTGCAGCCGCGAACCCGCGGATTGGGCGCGGCGCGCGGCAATCATCCGTGCCACTTTTTGCATTACCAGCGCCGTCACCGTCAGCACATAAACCAGGTCGGACAACAGAATAAGCCGCAGCCCCTGCGACGCCGGACCCTGCTCAAACACGCTGATCGTGGTAAAAGTCAGTAGCGCCAACACCGGCCCAAGCAGTACCAGCCCCAGCGTACCCAAATTGCGAACCCGGCGCTGTTTGCGCAGGCGGTTGATCGAATGCCAGGTGGAGGACAGCGTCAGCGTTTTCACGGAATGTACCCGCACGGCTTACCCTCGGGACAGGGTTCGCCAACCACGATTTCAGAAATTTCCATGCAGGGCACGACTCGTTTGCCTATTAAACCACAGGTACTGTGGCTTTCTTACATCAATATTTGTCGTCGAGTCACGCGAATATCCAATTCAGTCAATTTTTTTCGCAGCGTATTCCGGTTGATACCCAGTAATTGCGCACATTTGGCCTGATTGCCGCGACAGGATTCAAGCGCCACAGCGATCAAGGGGCGCTCCATTTCCGTCAGGATACGGTTGTAAAGCCCCGGCGCAGGCAGATCGCCGCCATGAAGATCGAAATAGCGCCTTAGATGTGCTTCGATGGAACCGGACAACCGTTCGGGCTGCTGCTGCGTCGCGGCGCCCGCACCGTGCGGTCCGCTTGTTGTGCCCAACGCTGCATTGACAGCATCCACCGTGATTTCGTCGTCATCGCAGATGAGAATCAGCTGTTGAATGCAGTTTTGCAACTGTCGCACATTCCCGGGCCAGTTGGCGGCGCGCAGCGCCTGCCCGGCTGCGTCGCCCAGCGTTTTGTGCTCTGAGACCTGGCTTGCTGCTTTGTTGAGAAAAAACTCAGACAGCGGCACCACATCGTCGATGCGTTCGCGCAGCGGCGGGATATGCAGCGCGACACCATTTAAGCGGTAATACAGGTCATCGTGTATCCCCTGTTCGCCGCTCCGGGGATTAAGATGTTGTTGCGAGATCGTCATCAGACGCGGTGCCGGATCTGAAAGCGCGTTCAGTCGCTGCACCAGCCTTATCTGGGCGGGGCGGGGCAGATCGCTGATTTCGTCAAACAGAATTGTGCCTGAACCGGCGCGCCTGAAAATGCGTATCTGACCGTCTTCGTCAAGCAAATCTCCGGTCGTCGCCAGCACGAACGGTCTGGCGCGGCGGTCGCTGTAATCGTGGATGACCCGCGCGATCAGTGATTTTCCGCTGCCGGTTTCGCCACTGATCATCACCGGAAGCTCTGCGTTCAGAATGCGCGCGATAATGCGATAAAGATCCTGCATGACCGGCGCGCGCCCCACGATCGGCAACGCGTGGCCGGTATCGGTTGGCGGTGCGGACGGCGACCTGCGATCACCGGCTGCAAGCGCACGTGCACATCGGTGCATCAAGTCGGGCAGATCGAAAGGTTTGGGTACATAGTCAAAGGCCGCGGCCTCGTTGGCCTGAATGGCGGTCATGATGGTATTTTGTGCGGAAATGACGATGACAGGTAATTGTGGGCGCAGAGTGGCGATTTCGGGCACACGTTCCAATCCGTTGCCGTCCGGCATAATCACATCGGTAATCACCATGTCGCCTCGGCCTTCTTCGACCCAAAGCATCAACGTGGCCAGCGACCCTGTCGCGTGGACCTTGCACCCTGCGCGCGTCAGCGCCTGCGTCAGGACCGTGCGAATGGTCTTGTCGTCGTCGGCTATCAGAATGGTCCCGTCCATGTTTGGCCTCCTATCAGCCCCTGCCAAGTGGCAGCGAAATTTTGAAAACGGTCTCGCCTTTGCGCGATACGGCCGAAACCGCGCCGCCGTGGGCCAGAATGATTTTGGACACCAGCGCCAGCCCAAGCCCCGATCCGCTGGGTGACCGGCTGACGAACGGTTCGAAAATTGCGCTTTTGATGTCGTCCGGAATGCCGGGGCCATCGTCGATGATCTCGACCTGAAGCGGAATCGGAGCGCCCCTGCCATTGGCGTCGCGCAGCCTGAGCCCCTGTTGGTAATAGGTGTGCAACCTGATCGTGCCGCCGTGGTCCGGCGCCACCTGCGCGGCGTTGCGCAGCAGGTTTGAAAACACCTGCAGCAACTGTCCCTCGTCACCATCGACGGCCGGCAGCGACGGATCGTAATCGTCGACAAAACGCATATGTGCGGCAAACCCCACTGCAGCCGAGGCCTTGGCGCGCTCCAGTATATCGTGAATGTTGAGCGGCCCCAGCAGCGGCGCACGCAGATCGCCAAACTGATCGAACTGGGCAACAAGCGCCAGAATGCGCTGCGATTCCGCGACAATGAGATCGGTCATCTCGCGGTCCTGTGTTTCAAGCGTTGAAGACAAAAGCTGAGCCGCCCCGATAATTCCGGCCAACGGGTTCTTGATTTCGTGCGCCAGAAGATCAGACAGACCAATTGCGGTGCGGGTGGCCGATCTGGCCTGCACCGCCTGACCCAATTGCGTCGCCACATCGCGCGCCTGCAGCAGGATAAGCAGATGGTCGCGCGGTGCGGAAATCGGCGCGATCTGTACATCGCAGCGCAACGATCGCCCGCGAATATCAAGAACCACATCGCGGTGCACAACCTGAGTCTGACCGCTGCGGCAATGTGCAAAACTTTGGGTCAATTCCGAGTCGCTGTCGAGAATGTCGCCAATTGGTTTGCCGGTCTGTGCGCCGCCGGACAGGTTGAGCCGGTGCTCGGCAGCCGGATTCATGGCGCTGATGCGATCCGCGCCGTCGATCAGAATAGCAGGGTTCGGCAATGCCGCCCAGACAGAGCTGGTTCCATCCGGTATCATGCGGCCACACGGGCAGGCGGATGTGCAAAAATATGCGCCAAAGCGCCAAGAACAAATTCAGGTGTCTGCGACGTCAGAATCTCGCGGCGCAGCGCTTTGGGCACCAATAGAGCATCCATATACCAGCCCAGATGTTTACGCGCGACGCGCAGGCCGGTTTGAACGCCATAGAATGACAGCATGTCCTGATAATGCCGCGTCACCAAAGCCGCCATGTCGTCCGGCTGGTGTAAGCGGGGTTGGCCGTCCACAACAGATGCCGCGATATCGGCCAGAAGCCACGGCTTGCCACGCGCGCCGCGCCCCACCATCACGCCATCTGCGCGCGATCGTCTCAGCGCCGACCTGGCGCTGCCAACGCTGACAATATCGCCATTGGCGACCACGGGAATGCGCAGCGCCGCCACAACTCCGGCAATTTGGTCCCAGTCGGCGCGGCCTTTGTAAAACTGACACCGCGTGCGCCCGTGCACGGTCAGCATCTGGATACCGGCGGTTTCGGCCCGTTTGGCCAAAGAAATAACGTTCAGGTTGTCATCGTTCCACCCCAGACGCGTTTTCAAAGTCACCGGTACATCAACCGCACGCACCACCGCCTCGATCAGCCGCAACGCGTGATCCGGGTCTTTCATCAGGGCCGATCCCGCTGCTCCGTTCGTCACCATCTTGGACGGGCAGCCCATGTTGATGTCGATGATGCGCGCGCCGTTGTCCTGACAAATCAAGGCACAGCGGGCCATCAGATCCGCATCATTGCCCGCAATTTGCACCGCAGTGTTTGCGGCCCCGAATCCCAGTTCGGCCCGCGCGCGGGCTTTTGGCTGTGCATTGATGATGTCGTGGGACGCAATCATTTCCGACACCACCAACCCGGCACCGAAACTGTGCACCAACCTGCGAAACGGCAGGTCGGTGATCCCCGCAAGCGGTGCCAGCAACACCGGGGGATCGATCAAAATACCTGCCAATTTGATAGTCATCTGCCTATTCCTTAAGCATATAGATCGCGTCTTAGCTCCTGTGCTCTGCCAAGACAAGGATTGACGCATTGCGCTGACATTTAACCAGACCTAAAAACGCAGGAGTTTGCGCCAAGGAGAACGCCGTGGAACACGCCGCCATTATCGTCGCTGCCGGTCGCGGCGTGCGGGCCGGTGGCGATCTGCCCAAACAATATCAGTTGCTTGGTGGCACGCCGGTTCTGGTCTGGTCGATAAGGGCGCTGGCGCTGCATCCCGGTATTGGGCAAACGATTGTGGTGATCGGCACAGATGATCAGGCGGTTTTTGACGATCTGGTGGCACCGCATGTGGGCGATGTAAATATGACCTGCGTGATCGGTGGCGCAACGCGCAGCGATTCGGTTCACTGCGGGCTACAGGCGCTGGCGGGTCGAAAAATCGACGCGGTGCTGATTCACGACGGCGCGCGACCGTTGGTTGGGGCAGAGACCATCAGCGCCGTAACAGATGCCCTGAAAACCCACGACGGCGCCGCCCCCGGGCTGGCAGTCAGCGACACGCTTTGGCACGGTGATGACGGCGGTCAGGCGACCGGCATTCAACCACGCGACGGGTTGTACCGCGCCCAGACTCCGCAGGGGTTCCGGTTTGACGCCTTCGTCAAGGCCCACACGGCGCACGCAGAGCACGCCACCGACGATGTGCAGGTGGCGCTGAATGCCGGTCTGTCGGTTCATATTACTCCGGGATCGGCGCGCAACATCAAGCTCACCCAGCCCGAGGATTTCGCACGCGCCGCGCAATTATTGGGTCAGCACATGGATATCCGGACCGGTCAGGGGTTTGACGTTCACCGCTTTACACACGGATCGCAGGTCATTCTGTGCGGCGTGCCGGTCGCACATTCCGCAGCATTGTCAGGCCATTCCGACGCCGATGTGGCCATGCACGCGCTGACCGACGCCATCTACGGCGCGCTGGCGGCTGGCGATATCGGGCGACATTTTCCGCCGTCTGACGATCAGTGGAAGAATGCGGCATCGTCAATTTTCCTGAAACATGCAGTGGAACTGGCACGCGCGCGGCGCTATAGAATCACAAATATGGACATCACTATTATCTGCGAACACCCGAAAATCACGCCGCACGCCGGCGCTATGTGCACGAGTCTGGCAACCATTACCGGAGTCGCACCAGACCGCATTTCCGTCAAGGCCACGACGTCAGAGCGTCTGGGCTTTGCCGGACGCGGCGAGGGCATCGCGGCGATGGCGCTGGCCACTTTGGCGCGGCCATGATCCGATTTATCACCACGATTGCCTATGTCGGGCGCGCACCTTTTGCACCGGGCACGTTTGGGTCGGTCGTCGCCATTCCGCTGGCCTACCTGCTGCACCGCACCACCGGGTTTCCGGGATTGCTGACAGCCACCATAGCGATGTTTCTGGTCGGCTGGTGGGCCACAGCACAGGCAACACGCGGGCAGGACAACCACGACCCGTCTGAAATCGTCATCGACGAAGTGGTCGGCCAGTGGATTGCACTGATGCCCTTGTCTGCGGGGCTGTGGCACGCGGGCGTTGATCCGGCGGTGTTCCCCTACCCGGGCTGGGTTTTGGCGTTCGCTTTGTTTCGCCTGTTTGACATCACCAAACCGTGGATCGTCGGCCGGGCCGACCGCATGGCAACACCGTTGGGCGTGATGCTCGACGATGTGCTGGCCGGTGTTATGGCTGGCGTGATCGTCGGTGCGGCGGGCGGTTTGTTTCACAGCGTATTTTCCTGACATGAGCAAAGCCGCCGTTCCCGATATCCTGCGCATGTGTCGTGGCCTTGGCTGGAAAATCGCGCTGGCCGAAAGCTGCACCGGCGGGATGCTGGCAGCCGCCCTGACCGACGTCGCGGGCGCGTCGGACAGTTTTGATCGCGGGTTCGTCACTTACTCCAATCGGGCCAAGCAGGATTTGTTGGGGGTATCGCAGGAAACTTTGGCGGCGTTCGGTGCCGTGTCAGAACAAGTGGCGCTGGAAATGGCGCAGGGTGCCGCAAAATCGGCGGGTGCCGATCTGGCGCTGGCGATCACCGGTGTGGCCGGTCCCGGCGGATCGGACTCCAAACCCGAAGGGCTGGTCTGTTTTGCGCTGGTTCAGGGCGATGAGGCGCCGCTCACAGTGACCCGCGAATTCGGCGCGATTGGACGCGATCGCGTACGCAAATCGGCTGTGCGCACGGCGCTGACCATGCTGATCAACACTATTCGCACCGCCGCTGGTGAAGACTACGACGCGTCCAGCCGCTGATAAATCCGGTTTCAGACCTGCCTAAAAAACGGGCATAATGCCCGTTAACGTGCATAAATTCACAACAAACCGCCGTAACGGCACCAAAACGGGTCGTGCGAATTTACAACAGAACCAAATCCATGCTGTTGGCGCGAAAACAATCAAAGGGATGCACACCATGAACGGCGCTGATACCGCGTGGATAATGACTGCAACGGCACTTGTGCTATTCATGACACTGCCCGGGCTTGCGCTTTTTTATGGCGGGCTCGTACGGGCGCGCAATGTTCTTTCTGTTTTCATGCAGTGTTTTGCCATTGCCTGCCTGATGAGCATTCTATGGCTGGCAGCGGGATATTCGATAGCTTTTGGGCCGCTTGACAACCCTTACTGGGGGGGAATGTCCAAGGCGTTTCTGGACGGGGTAACCGCCGACAGTCTTAGCGGTACACTACCCGAAGGGCTGTTTTTTGCGTTTCAGATGACATTCGCCATTATCACGCCGGCCCTGATTGTCGGGGCCTATGTGGAGCGCATCGGATTTGCCTTTGTCATGGTGTTTTCCGGCCTGTGGATGCTGGTGGTCTATGCGCCTGTGGTGCATTGGGTATGGGGCGGCGGCTTTTTGTCCGATGGCGGTATTTTCGGCGCGACCGGCGTCAAAGATTTCGCCGGTGGCATCGTTGTGCACCAGACCGCGGGACTTGCGGCGTTGATAGTGGCCTTTTTTCTGGGGGCGCGGAGCGATAAATCCAAACCCCCGCACAACCCGGGCATGGTTGTCATCGGTGCGGCGATGCTGTGGGTCGGCTGGTTTGGGTTCAACGGGGGATCGCAACTGGCCGCGGATGGCGGTGCAGCCATGGCGATCATCGTGACCCATATTTCGGCGGCGGCAGCGTCGCTGTCGTGGTCGCTCTGGGAACGACTTAAACATGGTAAGTCATCCTTGGTCGGATTGGTCACCGGTACGATTGCCGGGTTGGCGTCGATCACCCCAGCGTCGGGATTTGTCGGGCCGGTTGCAGCCCTGATCATCGGTGGTGTTGCCGGTATTCTGTGTCAGGAGGCCGTCCATTTCATCAAAAACCGCATCAAGATCGACGACACGCTGGACGTGTTCGCAGTCCACGGCGTCGGCGGTATTTTCGGCACCGTCATGATCGCGGCATTCGGCGTTGGTAGCTGGGCTGCCCAGCTTGGCGCGCTGGCCATTGTGGGGGCCTTTACGATTGTTGTTACTGTGGTGCTGGTCAAACTTGTTGGACTGATTGTGCCACTGCGCGTGGAAAAAGAGGACGAGTACACCGGTCTCGATCTGACAGCGCACGGCGAACGCGCCTACGACATGACGTCCTGATCAGCCGTAAAGTTCCCGTGCGCGTGTTTCGAATGCGCGCACGATACGCTGCATCGCCTGATTGAACACGATACCGATCACCGATTGCAGCACGACGGATTTGAATTCGAAATCCACAAAGAAATCGGCATCACAGCCACCTTCGGGGTGGTCGGCGAACGACCAGTGATTGTTCAGATAGCGGAACGGCCCGTCCAGATATTCCACGTCGATTTTATTTTCGGTCGGGCGCAATGTTACGCGCGACGCAAAACGTTCGCGAAATACTTTGAAGGAAATCACCAGATCGGCCTCGATCAACTCTACGTCGGGTCTTTGCACCCGGTTGGTGATACGTGCAGCCGTGCACCACGGCAAAAACGCAGGATAGGCCTCTACGTCGGCCACCAGCGCGTACATTTGCACAGCACTATACGGCAAACGGCGTTTTTCGCTGTGTGTCGGCATCTCTCTGGTGGCTTTCCGGCCTCGGCACCGCTAAAAGTGCAGGAAAAATATGAAGGCCGTTTTTGCGCGTCACCGCAGCGGAGTTCAAGGGGACAAAATGAACCATTCGAACTATGTGATCGACAACATGATTTCGGCCAAATCGATTGCCGCACGGGTCGAGGAATTGGCCAAGCAGATTTCTGAAACCTTTAAGGATACTGACAAATTGATCGTGGTGGGGCTGTTGCGTGGCTCTTTCGTGTTTATTGCCGATCTGGTGCGCGAGCTTGACCTGCCGGTCGAAGTGGATTTTCTGGAGACCTCGTCTTATGGCGACAGTATGGAAAGTTCGCGCGAAGTGCGCATTCTAAAAGACATTCGCGGCGAAATCGAAGGGCGTGATATTCTTGTGGTCGAAGATATCGTTGACACCGGCCACACGCTGCACCACGTGCTTAATTTGCTGCAGTCGCGTAAACCCCGTCGCATGGAGGTCTGCGCGCTGCTCGACAAACCGGCGCGACGCGAGGTGGACGCCAAGGCCACATGGACCGGTTTCGAAATCCCCGACAAATTTGTCGTTGGTTACGGCATCGACTATGCGCAGCGGAACCGCAATCTGGACCATATTGGTGTGGTACGGTTTCTGGACACGGCGTGAATTTGTTCTGGCTGTTGCGACTGTCGCGCTGGATGCGTCGACCACCTTCGCGCCGTCAATTGCTGGTCATTGTTGTGGTGCTGGGCATTTGCGCTGCATTGGTCGCGGTTGAACGCACGATCGGGCTGCCCGACTGGATGCAGCTGGAACCACAAAAACGCGGTCGCGTGCTGCGCTTTTAAGCAAATACCACTTGGATACTGGCGATATAAACTCATTGTGATCGCCCGAGATCACTCTTTTGGATTTGGACGCTCTGGCTATACTGACGCGAAATTCAACGTGGAGACATACACATGAAAACCATTAAAATCATCACAGCAGCGATGCTTTCACTGTCCTTGACCGCCGGGGCCGCGCTGGCCGACAGCCACCTGCAACGTGCGATCAATGCCCGCCAGTCACTGATGGGCCTTTATTTGTTCAACATTGGAACGCTTGGGGCAATGGCGCAGGGAAAACTGGATTACGACGCCGCAGCGGCGTCGGTGGCCGCCAAAAACCTGGCGCTGCTTTCATCAATCAACCAATCGGCGATGTGGCCCGAAGGGTCTAATAATTTTGATCTGGACAACGTGACCCGCGCCAAGCCCGAGATTTGGGATAATTTTGCCGACCTTGCCGTGAAACAGCAGGGTCTCGTCGCCGCAACCGGTGCCATGGAAGCCGCCGCCGGTGGTGGGCTCGATTCGCTGCGCGGTGCAATCGGCGGTTTGGGAGGTGCATGCTCTGCGTGCCACAAAGCCTACCGCGGTGAGGAATTGAAGTAGCGATACTCAAACGTAACAGGGCCGGGGCACAGGCGTTTTCCCCCGGCCCGCTTTACCTTTGATGAAAAAATTCATCCTCAAATTTGCTGTCTTTGGCATTTTGTCTGTGGCTGTCGGCCTATTGCTGACGCAACCCAAAACCATCGACGACGACGAAATCGCCGGGGTAACCAGCGACGCGGCCCGTGGTGAAGCGGTGTTTTACCAGGGCGGTTGCGCGTCGTGCCACGCAGCCCCCGGCGCGACCGGTGACGCCAAAATGGTGTTAAGCGGTGGGCGAAAATTTCCTTCGCCCTTCGGAACCTTCATCGCACCCAATATTTCAAACCACCCCGTGCGGGGGATCGGCAACTGGTCTGACATCGACTTGATCAACGCCATGATCTATGGCACCTCGCCGGAGCGCAGGCATTATTATCCGGCTTTCCCCTATACGTCTTATGCCCGCGCGACTGTTCCCGACATAATCGATCTGAGGGCCTTTTTGGCTACACTGCCCGCATCTGATACCCCAAGCCAGCCCCACGACGTCGGATTTCCCTTTAACGTCCGGTTTTTGCTCGGCGGCTGGAAACTGCTGTTTTACAGCCAGGGGCCGGTGATTGACGCCGCAGCCCTGAGCGAGGCGGCGCAGCGCGGCCAAAAAATCGTCGAGGGTCTGGGTCATTGTTCGGAGTGCCACACACCGCGCAATATGCTGGGTGGTTTGAAAAAATCGCGCTGGATGGCTGGCGCTCCCAACCCCGAAGGCAAGGGCTTTGTGCCCAACCTGACCCCGCACAAGGACGGGCCGGGCTGGTCACAGCGCGATATTGCGGAGTATCTGAAAAGCGGATTTACGCCGGAATTTGATACCGCCGGCAGCCTGATGGTCGATGTGATCGAAAACACTTCAAAGCTAACCGATCAGGACCGGTTGGATATCGCCGCTTATCTGCTGGCGTTACCACCTCGCGCCAGGCAATAATTTCAGGACAGTTTCTTCACCCTTGCGGCGCGCAGGCGGGCGAAATCGTCACCGGCGTGATACGAACTGCGCGTCAGCGGCGTGGCCGACACCATAGAAAACCCCTTACCGAACGCGGCCCGCTCATAAGTTTTGAACTCGTCAGGGGTGACAAACCGCGCCACCGCGTGGTGCTTGGGCGTGGGTTGCAGGTACTGACCTATGGTCATGAAATCGATATCGGCGGCGCGCATATCGTCCATAACCTGCAGCACCGATGCCTTGTCCTCGCCAAGCCCGACCATGATGCCCGATTTGGTGAACATGCGGGGATCAAGCTCTTTGACGCGCTGCAACAATCGCAAACTGTGGAAATACCGTGCACCCGGGCGCACCTCTGGATACAGCGCCGGTACAGTTTCAAGGTTATGGTTGAAAACGTCAGGTCGGGCGTGCACCACGGTTTCAAGCGCGCTGTCCGGGCATTTCAGAAAATCGGGTGTCAAAACTTCGATCGTCGTATCAGGCGCGCGGTGGCGGATGGCGCGGATGGTTTGGGCAAAATGCTGTGCACCGCCATCATCCAGGTCATCGCGATCAACAGAGGTGATGACCACATGGTGCAGCCCAAGTTTGGCGACAGCGTCCGCCACCCTGCCCGGCTCGAACGCATCAAGTGCGCCGGGCCTACCGGTAGCGATATTGCAAAACGCACAACCACGCGTGCAAATCTCGCCCATGATCATCATGGTGGCGTGACCCTTGGACCAGCATTCGCCGACGTTCGGGCAACCGGCCTCTTGGCAGACCGTCACCAGGTCATTGTCGCGCAGGATGTTTCGGGTGCGCTTGTAGCCCTCGGAATTGGGGGATTTGACGCGAATCCAGTGTGGTTTTTTCGGTTGCACCGAATCGGGACGGTGCGCTTTTTCCGGATGGCGTTGGCCGGGGATTTTCAGATCACGCATGAGGCGGCCTCGTTGATTTATTTCTATATAGGAGCGCACAGCAGGATTGTCCCGCTCCTATGTCGATAAACTTGATTGGTACAGGTTAATAACGGTGATTGTGGTCAGTTTAGAATCGTTATAAAACGCAGCCGGATCACTTTGACAATCAATCTCACGGATAGGAAAAATCATGGACGGCGATGCAAAATGCCCGGTAATGCACACGAACGCAGGGGTGCGCTCAAATCGCGACTGGTGGCCCAACCAGCTGAACTTGCGTATTCTGCACCAGCATTCTTCCAAATCCGATCCAATGGGCAGCGGATTTGATTACGCAAAGGCATTTCTGTCGCTTGATCTTGCGGCATTGAAAAAGGACCTTTTCGCCCTCATGACCGACAGTCAGGACTGGTGGCCTGCTGATTACGGCCACTACGGCCCGTTTTTTATCCGCATGGCTTGGCACAGTGCCGGTACGTACCGCACAGCGGACGGGCGCGGCGGCGGCGGGACCGGCAACCAGCGGTTCGCGCCGCTCAACAGCTGGCCCGACAACGTCAATCTGGACAAAGCGCGGCGTTTGTTGTGGCCGGTCAAACAGAAATACGGTCGCAGTATTTCATGGGCAGACCTGATGATTCTGGCAGGTAACTGTGCAATTGAATCCATGGGTGGCAAGACCTTTGGTTTTGCCGGTGGCCGCGCCGATATCTGGGAGCCCGAAGAAGACATCTATTGGGGAGCCGAGGACGTTTGGCTCGACGATCAACGGTATGAAGGCGAGCGCGATCTGGAAAACCCTTTGGCCGCCGTGCAAATGGGGCTGATCTATGTGAACCCCGAAGGCCCCAACGGCGAACCCGACGTTCTGGCCTCGGGGCGCGATATCCGCGAGACGTTCGCGCGTATGGCGATGAACGACGAGGAAACCGTGGCACTGACCGCAGGCGGTCACACGTTTGGCAAAGCGCACGGCGCCGGAGACGCAGCCCAGGTGGGACCGGAACCCGAAGCGGCCCCGATCGAGAACATGGGCTTTGGCTGGATATCCAGCTACGCCAGCGGCAAAGGTGACGATCAAATCGGCAGCGGCATCGAGGGCGCGTGGACCGCCAATCCGACCAAATGGGACAATGGCTATTTCGACCTGCTGTTCGGTTATGAATGGGAGTTGGACAAAAGCCCTGCCGGTGCCAATATCTGGTCGCCCGTCGGTGTGACCGAAGACGACATGGCCCCTGCCGCCCACAATGGTGCGAAAAAGGTCAAAACCATGATGACCACGGCAGACATGGCCATGCGGATGGACCCGATCTACGGGCCGATCTCCAAACGGTTTCACGAGAACCCCGACCAATTCGCCGACGCGTTTGCACGGGCGTGGTTCAAGCTGACCCATCGCGATATGGGGCCGCGCGCGCTTTACCTGGGATCGGAAGTGCCCGACGAGCCACTGATCTGGCAGGACAATGTGCCCGGCGTCGAACACGATCTGGTCGACGCGGCTGATATCACCGATCTGAAGACAAAACTGCTGAATTGCGGTCTGTCGGTTTCAGATTTGGTATCGACCGCATGGGCCTCTGCCGCCACGTTCCGGGGCTCGGACAAACGCGGTGGTGCCAATGGTGCGCGCATCGCCCTCGCGCCGCAGAAAGACTGGGAAGTCAACCAACCCGAACAACTGGCCACGTCATTGGCTGCGCTTGCGGGTGTGCAGGCCGCGTTTAATGCTGCACAATCGGGTGGTAAGAAAATCTCACTGGCCGATACCATTGTGCTGGGAGGCTGTGCTGCGGTTGAATCCGCCGCGTCGGCGGGCGGTCACGATGTGACGGTTCCCTTCACGCCGGGGCGTACCGACGCCACGCAGGAAGCAACCGATGTTGATAGCGTCGCAATGCTGGAGCCAAGCGCCGACGGATTTCGTAACTTTCAGAAAACCACCTATAGCTTTTCGGCCGAAGAACTTTTGATCGACCGCGCGCAGCTATTGACCCTCAGTGCACCGGAAATGACGGTGCTGGTTGGCGGGTTGCGGGCCTTGGGTGCCAACACCGGCGCCTCGCAGGACGGCGTTCTGACAGACAGGTCGGGTACACTGAGCACCGACTTTTTTGTCAACGTTCTGGATATGAATACTGTCTGGACGCCAACATCAGACGCAGGCGACCGCTTCGTTGGACGCGACCGGGTTTCGGGGGACCAGAAATGGACGGCGACGCGTGTTGATCTGGTGTTTGGGTCAAATTCGCAATTGCGCGCGCTGGCCGAAGTCTACGCAAGCGACGATGCGCAGGGTGCCTTTGTGGCACAATTCGTTGATGCGTGGTCCAAAGTCATGAACCTTGATCGGTTTGATATCGCTTGATCTGAGGGTCGCAAAACGCTCACCAGCGACATTGCGTCGTTTGAAAAAATGCGGGGTGCCTGTTACCACACGGGCACCTTTTGCTATTTACGGGATCCCATGGCCATAGACCTTGTCCAACACCGAAAAGACGAGCACCAGATCGGCGCGCTTCAGGAATTTCTCAAGCAAATCGTATTTGGTGGCAACGACGGTATCGTCACCACATTCGCCATTGTTGCCGGGTTTGCCGGTGCCGGAGTCGAGGGCGCAGTGCAAATCGGTGGTATTGCGGTGTTGCTGTTTGGCGTCGCCAATCTGCTGGCCGACGCAACATCCATGGGGTTGGGTGAATTTCTGTCTTCGCGGGCCGAGCGCGATCTTTATGTGTCACACCGCAAACAGGAACTGCACGAGATCGAGCATAACGCGGATTACGAGCGCGCCGAAGTGCTGGATATTCTTCACCAGCACAATATGAAGCGCGACGATGCCGTCATCATGGCCGACGTCCTGCAGCGCAACCCGGAAATGATGGCCGATTTCATGATGAATTATGAATTGGGCATGGCCGACTCCACCGGCGAAAACCCGGCCGTTAAGGGGTTTTTCACCTTTATTGCCTTTATCATCTTCGGCGTGGTGCCGCTGTTTCCCTATTTCATACTGGAGCCGGTCCCTGCCACGTTTAACTGGTCGATCTTCGCTACTTTTCTGGCTCTGGTCACGCTGGGGCTTTTGCGCTGGTACGCTACTACGGTAAACCTGTGGCGCTGCGTAATCGAAACCGTGTTCGTAGGGGGCATCTGCGCTGTTGTTGCTTTCGCCGTAGGTCTGGCCTTCACAATTTAATGTACGCCGTTGCATACAAGCTTTTCATCCACCGGCTGTTGGATTAGGCACAGGCCAGTTCACCATATTCGTTCAAGGACTAACCGATGACCAGGATCAAAGTTCAAAACCCAGTTGTGGAAATCGACGGCGATGAAATGACAAGGATCATCTGGCAGTTCATCAAGGATAAGCTGATCCTGCCTTATCTCGATATCGACCTGAAATACTACGATCTTGGCATCCAGGTACGCGACGCCACCGACGACCAGATCACCATTGATGCGGCCGAAGCGATCAAAGAGTGCGGCGTCGGTGTGAAATGCGCCACCATCACGCCCGACGAGGCGCGGGTTGAAGAATTTGGTCTAAAACAGATGTGGGCTTCGCCCAACGGCACCATTCGCAATATCCTCGGGGGCACGATATTTCGCGCGCCGATCATTTGTAAAAACGTCCCCCGTCTTGTCCCGGGCTGGACCCGGCCCGTCGTAATCGGGCGTCATGCTTACGGCGATCAGTACAAGGCCACAGATTTTCATTTCCCGGGTAAGGGCAAGCTGACCATGAAATTCGTTGGTGACGACGGAACTGTGATCAGGCGCGATGTGTTTGACGCCCCTTCCGCGGGTGTGGCCATGGGCATGTACAACCTTGACCAGTCGATCATCGATTTTGCCCGCGCGTCAATGAATTATGCGCTGAACATGGGGTGGCCGCTGTATTTGTCGACTAAAAACACCATTCTCAAGGCCTACGACGGGCGGTTCAAGGATCTGTTTCAAGACATCTTTGACGCAGAATTCGCCGACAAATACAAAGCTGCAGGCCTGACCTACGAGCACAGGCTGATCGACGATATGGTGGCGTCGGCGATGAAATGGTCGGGCGGCTTCGTGTGGGCGTGCAAAAATTACGACGGCGACGTGCAGTCCGACACCGTCGCGCAGGGCTTTGGCAGCCTCGGGCTGATGACCAGCCAGTTGATGACGCCCGACGGCAGTATCGTCGAGGCCGAAGCGGCGCACGGCACGGTGACGCGCCACTACCGTCAACACCAAAAGGGCGAGGCCACTTCGACCAATTCGATTGCTTCGATCTTTGCCTGGACCGGGGGGTTGAAGCACCGCGCCAAGCTTGACGACAACGCGGCATTGCTGAATTTTGCCACCACGTTGGAAACTGTGGTCGTGGCCACGGTGGAAAGCGGCCAAATGACCAAAGATCTGGCGCTGCTGGTGGGCCCAGATCAGTCGTGGCTGACCACCGAGGGGTTTTTGGCAAAAATCGATAGCAACCTGAACGTCGCGCTGGCGGGCTAAACGCCCTCAACGAACGTGTATTCACGCGTGGCGGCAGGAAGGCCAAAGGCCAGCGCCTCCTGATATTCCGGCCCATGATAAAATGCCTTGGCCGTGGCCATGTCCTTAAAACGTATGATCACGTTGCGTGCACGGCCCTTGCCTTCCATCTGGACGCAATCGCCTCCGCGCGCCAGAAACTCGCCGCCGTATTTGACCACCGCCGGTCCGGCCAGCGCTGCGTATTTGGCGTATTCTTCGGCATTTTCAACATCAATGTGCACCATGGCATAGACGCTCATAACCACCCCTCCTCTGATAATAGTGATTCCACGGCCTTGACGGCTGCCGCCGCATTGTCGGCATTTGGCCCTCCGGCCTGGGCGAAATCGGCGCGTCCGCCGCCACCCTGACCACCCAGCGCCACTGCCGCAACTTTGACCATATTGACCGCAGAGACGCGGTCGGTCAGATCGTCCGTCACACCGGCCGCTACCGCAGCCTTGCCACCGCTATCAGCAATCAGCAAAATCGCGCCGGAGCCAAGGCGCGCTTTGTGTTCGTCAATCAGCCCGCGCAGGTCTTTTCCCGACACATTGTTTAAGACCTGACCGAGAAATGAAATTCCATTAATTTCCTTGGCTGCCGCACCCGATGAGCCACCCATGGCCACCTGACGGCGCAGATCAGCAATTTCATGTTGCAGATTTTTGCGTTCAACCAACAGGCTTTTGACCCGTGCGGTCACATCATCTGGTGTGACTTTCAGCGCCTTGGCCGCGCGTTCAAGTGCAGTTTGATCGGTGTTAATCTGTTCCATCGCACCCCGCCCTGTCAGCGCTTCGATGCGGCGTACACCGCTGGCGGTGGCGCTTTCGGACAGCAGGCGAAACACCCCAATATCGCCGGTGCGGGTTACATGGGTCCCACCGCACAGTTCCAGCGAATAGGTGTCGCCGTTTGTCCCGCGCCCCGAGTCATCTAGACGCCCCATCGACACCACACGCACCTCGTCGCCGTATTTTTCGCCAAACAAGGCCTGCGCGCCCAGATCGCGCGCCGCGTCGGGCGTCATGATCCGCGTCTCTACCGGCGAATTCTGGCGAATGTAGGCGTTGACGTCGGTCTCGACAGTTGCCAGTTCTGCCGCGCTCATGGCTTTGGGGTGGCTGAAATCAAACCGCAGGCGATCCGCGTCGTTCAATGAACCGCGCTGCGCCACGTGGTCTCCCAAAGAGGTCCGCAAGGCTTCATGCAGCAAATGTGTTGCCGAATGGTTGGCGCGAATCGCGGTGCGGCGCGCGTGATCAACACGCAGTTCCGCCGTCATCCCAACCGCAAGCGTCCCACGGATCACTTCGCCCGTGTGCACGAAAACGCCGGCTTTTTTCTTCACGTCAGTGACGCGCATTTCGCCACCTTCGACTGACAGAACGCCGTGATCGCCCACCTGCCCGCCGCTTTCGCCGTAAAACGGAGTCTGGTTCAGCGCCACAGCCACTTGTGCAGCTTTGGCCGCCGCGTCGACCCTGTTGCCGCCCCGGACGATCGCCACGATCTGACCTTCGGCGGCTTCGGTGTCATAGCCCAGAAATTCGGTCGGGCCACAATCCTGCGCCACATCAAACCACACGGTTTCGTCGGCTTCCTGACCTGATCCGGCCCACGCCGCGCGGGCCTTGGCTTTTTGCGCGGCCATCGCGGCATCAAAGCCGTCGGTATCGACTTCGCGGTTTTGCTCGCGCAGCGCGTCCTGCGTCAGGTCAAGCGGAAATCCGTATGTATCATAAAGCTTGAACGCGGTTTCACCGGGTAGTTTCGCACCCTCTGGCAGATCTTCAAGCGCGGTATCGAGCAACCCCAGACCACGGTCGAGCATGGTCTTGAACCGGGTTTCTTCCGACAACAGCGTGTCTTCGATCATGTTTTGGGCGCGGGTGAGTTCAGGAAACGCCTGTCCCATCTGCGCCACCAGCGCCGGCACCAAACGGTGCATAACAGGGTCGCGCGCGCCAATCAGATGCGCATGGCGCATGGCGCGGCGCATGATGCGGCGCAGCACGTAGCCGCGCCCCTCGTTTGATGGCAACACGCCGTCGGCCATCAAAAACGAGGTCGAGCGCAGGTGATCGGCGATCACGCGGTGGTGCATTTTGTCAGGACCATCGGGGTCGGATGACGTCGCTTGCGCCGAAGCCATGATCAGGTCGCGCATCAGGTCGGTGTCGTAATTGTCGTGCTTGCCCTGCAACAATGCCCCGATGCGTTCCAGCCCCATGCCGGTGTCGATCGACGGTTTGGGCAGGTTTTGCCGCGTGCCGTCCTCCTGTTGGTCAAACTGCATGAACACCAGATTCCAAATCTCGATGAACCTGTCGCCGTCTTCGTCCTTTGACCCGGGTGGCCCGCCCCAAATGCTGTCACCGTGGTCGTAAAACACTTCGGAACACGGGCCGCAGGGTCCGGTCGCGCCCATCGACCAGAAATTATCGTCCGTGGCGATGCGGATGATCCGGTCGTCGGGCAGACCGGCGTATTTTTTCCAGATCGCGGCGGCTTCGTCGTCGTCGTGGTATATGGTCACCAGCAGTCTGTCGGGGTTCAACCCGAAATCTCTGGTCAGCAAATCCCACGTATAAGGGATCGCTGCCTCTTTGAAATAATCGCCAAAGGAAAAATTCCCCAGCATTTCAAAAAACGTGTGGTGTCGCGCGGTGTAACCCACATTGTCCAGATCGTTATGCTTGCCCCCGGCGCGCACACATTTCTGGCTGGTGACAGCGCGGTTGTAGTCGCGTGTCTCGACCCCGGTGAACACGTTTTTGAACTGCACCATGCCCGCGTTGACAAACATCAACGTCGGATCGTTGCGCGGCACCAGCGGTGAACTGTCGATTTGCGCGTGATCTTTGTCGGCAAAATACGCCAAAAAACTGCTGCGAATATCGTTCAGGCTCGACATGTTTCAAAATCCGGTAAAGTCACTGTTAAAAGCGCGGTGCAACAGTGGTTTTAGCGGCGCGTTTTGCGGCTGTCCACAGCTCAAAATGGCGGATTTCGGGGCGGTACGACTGGGCGGGACCGGGGCCGCCGGTCCCTTCACAGACTTAGGACGCGGTCAGGCCTCCAGAACGTCGTCGTCCGAACCCGTGTCGGGCGGCATATCAAAGTCAAGCCCGTGCGCGGCCCGGATTTTATCCTCGATCTCAACCGCCATCGCCGGATTTTCCCTAAGATACGTCTTGGCGTTTTCGCGCCCCTGCCCGATTCGCTCGTCGCCATAAGAATACCACGAACCGGATTTTTCGACGATTCCCGCCTTGACGCCCAGATCGATCAGTTCGCCGCGTTTGGAAACACCTTCTCCGTACATGATGTCGAACTCCACCTGTTTGAACGGCGGTGCGACCTTGTTTTTCACAACTTTGACGCGGGTGGCGTTGCCGACGACCTCGTCGCGGTCCTTGATTGCGCCGATACGGCGGATATCCAGACGGACCGATGCGTAAAATTTCAGCGCGTTGCCGCCCGACGTGGTTTCGGGCGAGCCGAACATGACACCGATTTTCATGCGGATCTGGTTGATGAAAATGACCATGCAGTTGGATTTGGCAATGCTGCTGGTCAGTTTGCGCAGGGCCTGGCTCATCAGGCGCGCCTGTGCCCCCATCTGGTAGTCGCCCATGTCACCTTCGAGTTCAGCGCGCGGAGTCAACGCCGCAACCGAATCGATCACCACCATCGACACGGCCCCCGAACGCACCAGCGTATCGGTGATCTCCAATGCCTGTTCGCCGGTGTCGGGTTGTGAAATCAGCAATTCATCCAGATCGACGCCCAGTTTTTTGGCATAGGTCGGATCCAACGCGTGTTCGGCGTCGACAAAGGCGCAAATCCCGCCTTTTTTCTGTTCTTCGGCTACGGCATGCAACGTCAGCGTAGTCTTGCCCGAACTTTCGGGACCATAAATTTCAATGACGCGCCCTTTGGGCAGTCCGCCGATACCCAGTGCAATGTCCAGCCCGATCGACCCGGTCGACGTGGCCTCGATATCCATCACCGCGCCACCTGCGCCCAGCTTCATGATCGAACCTTTGCCAAAGCTGCGCTCGATCTGGCCGAGCGCAGACTCCAGCGCCTTTTTCTTGTCGCTTTCGCGCCTGTCATTCATATCAAGTACCGTCGATGCCATTGTTTTGACCCCTTATTCCACATCCGTTTCTATGCGGCAATCACTGCCCGTGTTCGCCTCTTGTTCTTTTGGTTATGAGACCAAAAAGAGAACATTTCAACACAAATTTTTACAATTACACTTTTTATCATGAGTATTAAGAAGTAGTTTACGCTCGAGCATTCACAAATAACAAAACTGCGGGCCGTTCTGAACATGATGATTTTCTGGCAGGAAAAACTGGCGGTGCTGGCCATGCCCAAGACCGGCACGACGGCGCTGGAAAAGGCGGCAGCACCGTTTGCCGATATGGTTTTCTCGCATCCGCCGGCCGCGAAACACATGCCGGTGCGGGTTTTCAACAGGTTCATGCGACCGTATCTGGCGAAAATCGGATTGCCTGACGTGCAAACCATGGCCGTAATGCGTGAACCCGTCGACTGGTTGGGCAGTTGGTTTCGCTACCGCCAGCGCGACTTTCTGGCCGACAGCGTCAAAAGCACCCGCGGCAAAACCTTTGACGAATTTGTTTCTGTGTACCTGCAGGACGGCGAGCGGCCGGCTTTCGTGCAGGTAGGTCAGCAATCACGGTTTCTGGGTCTTCAGCACGATGACGGCGGGGTTGACCACCTGTTTCGCTATGACGACCTGGACGGCGCGTGTAGCTTTCTGCAACAGCGATTGGGACGCAAGCTGACCTTGCCGTTCGCCAATGTGTCGCCAAAATCCGAAATCGCACTCACGCCCGCAACCGAGGCCCTGCTGCGCAGCCGCCATAAGATCGATTTCGACTGTTTCGACGCTATTGCCTGACGTGCTATTGCATCTGCGCCTGCACCCGCGCTGTCAGTTGGTTCAGCGAAAACGGTTTGGGCAGAAATTCGGAATTGGGGATGCGCGCCTGTTCCTGGGCAAACGATTCCTCGGCGTAGCCGGACACGAAAATGACTTTGAGATCAGGACGGGTTTTCAGCGCCTGCGACACCCATGTCGGCCCGTCCATGCCGGGCATGATCACGTCGGTCACGATGACATCCACATGAACCGATGTGTCCACCAGTTGTTTTAGCGCCTGTTCGCCGCAGTCCGCCTGCAGCACCGTGTGCCCGCTCAGACCAAGCGCACGCGCCGCAAAAGCCCTGACCGGCGCTTCGTCTTCGACCAGAAGCACCACGGCACTGTTTGGAGCCGCCGCATCTGCGACCGGTTTTTTCAGCGCCGGTAACGGCGCGGCAACGGCACCGGTATGGGCCGGAAAATAGACTGAAAAAACCGAACCGCTGCCCTCAACGCTGTCGACAAAAATAAACCCGCCCGATTGCTTGACGATTCCATAGGCCGTCGAAAGGCCAAGCCCCGTGCCTTCGCCGGTATTTTTTGTGGTGTAAAAGGGCTCGAACAATTTTGCCAACCGGTCGGGCGCGATTCCGGTGCCGGTGTCGGACACCTTGACGCACACGTATTCACCGGGATCAAGCGTCGCGTGATCGCGCGTATAACTTTTTGTAAACGTTACATTTTCAGTGACGATACGAATCTCGCCGCCTGATTTCATGGCGTCACGCGCGTTGACCACCAGATTCATGACCACCTGTTCAAACTGCCGCTTGTCGGCGCGGATCGGCGATAATTCGCGCGCGTGGTCAAGCTCCAGCGCCACATGATCGCCGATCAGGCGGTTGAGCAAATGGGTTAGCTCGCCAAGGGTGTCGCGCAAATCAAGCGTTTCAGGTTGCAGGTTCTGCTTGCGCGAAAACGCCAGAAGTTGGCCCACCAGCGCCGCGGCACGGTTGGCGTTCTGATTGATCTGTTCAAGGTCACCGAAATCGGCATCCTCTTCATCGTGGCGCAAAAGCAAAAGATCGCAATAGCCGGTGATCGCCGTCAAAAGATTGTTGAAATCATGGGCGACACCGCCGGCAAGCTGGCCGATGGCCTGCATTTTCTGGCTTTGAACGAACTGCGCTTCCAGCGTTTTCAATTCCGTGGCATCATTTAGGACCGCGATCAGAATTTGCTCGCCGTCCTCGACTGCGCGGCTAAGGGTAATCTGAAGAAACAGATCGTCGTTCCCCCGCACTGCCTGTACGATTTCGGGTTTATGCAACGAGCGGCCTTTAATCCCCTCGGCCAACCAGTCGGGCACGCTGCGGCCCAGCCCTTTGACCAAATCGCCAAGGTGCACGGTGCCGTTCATCGGATGCCCAAGCAATTTGCGCGCTATGCGGTTGGCCACCAATATATCCCCCCCCGGCGCGATTTTAAGCAGCGCCACAGGCAGTTCGTCAAAGCTGCGCCGCAGGGCGGCCCCTGCAGGCAGGTCGTTGGGCGAATCGACCAGAAAAACCTCGCTTTGCCCGGCGGTGTTCACGTATTCAAACACCCGCATGTTTTCGGACCCGTTTTTTGTAGTCAATCTGTGCACGCCTCCGGTTTTCAGCGGCAGGTCCTGAAACAGCCGGTCGATGGCAAAAACCCGGCGGCCCAGTTTGCGGCGCAAAGCCTCGTTCATGAAAAGGATGGTGCCGTTTTTGGTGGCAATGAACATCGGCAGGCTGATCGGGCGAACGACCTGTTCCGATTTGTTGCCGGTTTCCACCATATGATCCAGACGCCAGATGAAATGTCCGCCATTCAACGCGTGAACGCCAAGGCGCATGACGCCATCGGCCGTCATGACGTCATCGTGGGCGCTGCCCGTAGCGGCAGTCCTCTGCTGCAAGCGCAAAATCAGTCCTGCGGGATTGGGTTTGATATCATTTAGTATCGATACCAGCGACCGCGAGGTGAAATCAGAGCCAAACCGGCTGCGCGCCGCCCCGTTTGCATAGGTAATTTCGCCTGCGTCGTCGGTGCACAGCGTTGGCGTTGCGTCAAACGACACAAACGCATCCAGTGAGTGGTGGAAAAACCGCCCCGAGCGCAAATACCGCCGGTTAAACGCTGCGATAATCAGCGCCAAAAACAAGTTGGCTGTGGCACCTGTTGTTACGGCGGTGGCCATATGTGACGGAGGCAAAATCTGGCCGACGATCAAAAGGAACAGACCAAACCAGACAAACATCCACACGCGATCAGCCAGACTATGTGCGGCCTGCGCCATGGGGTGCGCTACTATTGTGGTGTCCGTCAATCAAAGATCCCTTGATGATTCTCACAAGCGGGAGTTTCGATCAAACTATCCTAAAAATTGATTAAGTACAATTTTAACGCGCAATTTACAGCCTTAACTTCTCTTAAGGTGGGCAACGTACAGTCCATCGCCTCCGTCCGGCGGCAGAAACTGTCGCGAGAACACCATTTCCCATTTCGGATTATCCATTGTAAACCGTGCAATCAGATCCTGATTTTCCACCGCCAACAGCGAACAGGTCATGTAAACAAGCCGGCCGGTATTTGTTACCAGATCGGATGCACTGTCCAGTATACCACGTTGTATTAACACGTATTTATCCAATTTCTCGCGATCGAGGGACCATTTGGATTCCGGGTTACGCCGCCAGGTGCCGCTGCCGCTGCACGGTGCATCACAAACCACGAGATCAAAGCGTGATTGCCTTTGCACGTTTTTGTGGTCAAGCAGTGTAATGTCTGCACCCGCACGGGCGGCCCGTTTTGGCAAATCGACTGTGCGTCGCGTATCAACGTCCATGGCAAAAAACCGACAATCGGCGCGCGCGGCCATGGCCAGAGATTTACCACCACCTCCGCAGCAATAATCAAGCACACGTTCACCGGCCAAAAGCTCGATCGTATCAACAACCGCTTGCGATGCTGCGTCCTGCAGCTCGACCACACCGTCCAGATAAGGTTTGGACAGTTTGACCCGGCGGGCATTGTTCGTCACCAGCAGCGCCGTGGGTGCCAGCGGACCAATTTCGGTCTCTATACCCTCAGCTTCAAGTCGATCCCGCGCCGATTCAATACTGCAACGCCTTGTATTCACGCGCAAAAAGACACTTGCCCGGCTTTGCATCAGCGTCATGGTGGGCGCAAAACCGTCGCCCAAATCGTGTCGCAGCGTCTCCACCAGCCAGTCCGGGCAATCAAGGCGGGTCGCAGTATCGGGATGCGGGTCGTCGCAGGGGGCCAGAATCTCTGCGTCACCAAGTTTCGCGGGCGCATATTGCGCGCCCGAAAAAATCGTGTCGCACGCGACCCCGGCATTCCGCAGATAACCCAGTATCAGACCGCGCCCCGTCAGCGCGCCGCCACGCGCGGCAAAACTGGCACGGCAGCGCAGGCAGGAAAACACCAGGTCGCGCACGTTTGCACGGTCGCTTGATCCCGCGAAACGGCTGCGTCGCGCCCATTTGCCTAGGGCCTTTTCGCCCGCAACACCTGCCAGGATCGCGTCAAGAATTTCAATCGCAGCAGCGTATCGGGCCGAAGGTGTCACGTCTAATCCTTAATGTGACAGGTGAGTTTAATTAACCAAATTATTGATTTAATTCAACTATCAACAAGCTTATACCCGCCTTGGTAACGCGAGACACGTCCGATGGCCGGATATTGAAAATGACCACCGGAAAACACGATGTTGTCTTGCGCCAACATATCCAGCATCGCCGCACGCGATTTTGCGGCCCTGTCGGCGTCGCTGTCATAAACCACGGCAATTTCGGGGCGCGCCAGTTGCAGTGTTTGGGCATGCACGATGTCACCGGCGATGACCATTTGCGCCGCGCCATCGGATATTCGCAGGCCCGCATGCCCCGCGGTGTGCCCCGGCAGCGGCAAGGTGATCAGTCCGCCGCCGATGTCGGTTTCACCGTCAAAGGTCGTCAGATGCCCGGCGTAGGCCGCCAGCACAGACATCGCCAGTTGTTGAAATTTTTGCGCATCGGGTCCGGCGGCGGCAAAATTTCCGGCGTCCGACCAAAACGCCCGCTCGGCCTCTGCCACAACCAATTCGGCATTTTCAAAAACCGCCGCACCGGCCTGCGTAATCGCGCCGGCGATATGGTCGGGATGCAAATGCGTCAAAAATATCTTGTCGATCTGATCTGGCGATATGCCCTCCCGGGCGAGCTCCTGCGGCAGTTTTCCGGCTGTGGGGCCGAACAGCTCGCGGCAACCGGTATCCACAAGAATCAACTGTCCGCCCGATCTGATCAGAAACACATTAAAATTGGTCAGGATAGCTTTGTGCCCCGCATCGGCCACCAGTTTGTCAATCAATGCGGGGTCGGTTGACGGAAACTGTGTATAGCCAAACTGACCGGTGCCGTCGGTCAGGGCTGTTACCTGGATGTTACCAACTTTTTGCTGTGTGGCCCCTGCCATATAATCCCCCGTTAACCGCGCCGGTAATTCGGGCTTTCGCGCGTAATCTGCACGTCGTGCACGTGGCTTTCTGTTAGTCCCGCGCCCGATATGCGCACAAAATGACAGTTCGTGCGCATTTGAGCAACCGTGGCGTTGCCGGTATAGCCCATGGCGGCGCGCAATCCACCGACCAGCTGGTGAATAACCGCGCCGGTGGCACCTTTATAGGGGACCTGCCCCTCGATGCCTTCGGGGACCAGTTTATCGCTGGACGCTTGGGCCTGAAAATACCGGTCCGCTGAACCCCGCGACATTGCCCCGACCGAGCCCATGCCACGAAACGCCTTAAAGCTGCGGCCCTGATACAGAATTATTTCGCCGGGGGCCTCATCGGTGCCCGCCAGCAGAGAACCCAGCATCACGGCGCTTGCACCTGCCGCAACCGCCTTGGCAAAATCGCCGGAAAACTTTATGCCGCCATCCGCAATAACCGGGATTTCGTCACCGGAGGCGGCCCGCACGCTGTCCATAATCGCGGTCAGTTGCGGTACACCCACCCCGGCCACGATGCGTGTCGTGCAAATCGACCCCGGTCCAATGCCCACTTTGACTGCATCGGCCCCCGCGTCAATCAAGGCCCGCGTGGCGTCATAGGTGGCCACGTTGCCGGCCACGACCTGCACGTCGTTGGACAAGGATTTGATCCGCGTGACTGCTTCGGCGACGCTTTGCGAATGGCCGTGCGCTGTATCGACAACGATCAGATCAACGCCGGCATCGATCAGCGCGCCGGATCGTTCAAATCCGTGATCGCCGATCGTCGTTGCCGCGGCTACGCGCAAGCGGCCAAGCTCGTCCTTGGTGGCATCGGGATTTAGCACCGCCTGTTCAATATCCTTGATCGTCAACAGCCCCTGCAAATGACCCTGACCATCCACCACCAGCAGTTTTTCGATCCTGCGCGCTGCCATCATGTTTTTGGCCTCGGCCAGATCGGCGGGTTCACGCAGCATCGCCAGATCATCTGATGTCATCATCGCGGAAACGGGGGTTTTATCGTCTGACGCGAACCGCATGTCCCGGTTGGTGACAATGCCCAGAACCCGCCCTTTGCCAGACACCACGGGAAACCCGGTGATCCGGTATCGTTCCTGCAAGGCTTTGGCGTCCGCCAATGTCTGATCGGGCCTGAGCGTGATCGGCTGATAAACCACACCACTTTCAAAGCGCTTGACGCGGCGCACCTGCCGCGCCTGTTCTTCCACATCCAGATTGCGGTGTAATACACCTATGCCGCCGACCTGCGCCATGGCGATGCACATCGAAGATTCTGTCACTGTATCCATGGCCGAGCTTAGCAGCGGAATATTCAGGGCAATATTTTTGGTCAGACGCGTGGCGGTGTTGACCTCGCCGGGCAAAACGCTGGACGCGCCAGGCACCAGCAGGACGTCATCAAAAGTAAGAGCCTCACGAATTTCCATCTGGAAAACTCCAAAAAATTGGGATCGCTGTTGGCGCGTCCCTATTTCATGTCCGTGGGCAAATGGAAAGGTGCAATCGCACGCTCAGGCGGTCGCCGCGCCGCTTTTGGCTGACAGCATTCCACTTTTGAATGCCAGTGTGGTTTTGAACAACACGAAACACAACATGGCCGATCCGATGGCCAAAGCAGCGTAAAAACCGGCAACTGCCAATATCCCGTAGCCTTTTGAGATCGCGAAAAGCTGAAGATTGGCAAATACCGCGACCGGAAAGGTAAATGCGCTCCATGCAGGTGACCAGCCGCCTTTGGTCAGCCAAAATCCCGCAGCCAGAAACACCAGCGCCAAGGCCCACGCCATCCAGTAAAACAAGGTAAACGCCCAAGGAACGCCCAAATGGCCGAACGCCAGTGAAAACAGACCGACCTGCGCCAGAACGATAACTAAAGAGGGGCGCAGCGGCGCAGGCGGGCGCGTATGCAGTAATTTGCGGCCAAATCCCACGGTAATGACAATCAGCGGGACCAGCGCCAACACCGTGATCCAGTAACTGAGCCTGATATGGCCCAGCGGCACACCCGCCACCGGTGCCACGATGATGCCTGCGAAAGCCAAAAACTGGAACGGCGTAAAGGCACGCATGTCCGCAGGTTCGCGCCAAATGACCCACCCGACCAAAGCGGCAATAGTCAGGTGCAGAACCACTGCGATTTCCCACAACAAAGGTAATTCGACCCCGTGAGCCATCAATAGCAACGGCATGATCATCAGCGCCATCGCCAGAGCCGACACACCGGCCCGCGCGGGCGGTGCGGCCATATCCTCGATGACAATCGCCGGACGGGTAACAAACTTGGCGATATAAAGCCCAAGAAAGAATACGAAATAAGCGGGCGCGAGCCACAACAAAACGTCGCCGACGACCGGTGGCGCAAGGTGCATGTTACCGGCCTTGTACCACGCCATTGTCATGTCCATGAAGCCAAGGCAAAGTGCAAAAATGACAGGTGGCGTCTGACGCCACAGCGGCGGGTTTGTCACTGGGATTCTCCGGACCGGTTGGAATTCTGCGCCCGTTTAACGCGCGTCGATACCCCACCGCAAGATAAGCTTGCCAATCGCACGGTTCCACCGCAGAATCGCCAGTAAATTAAAGGAGAGACCATGACCGCACACGGTTACGACGATGGACGTCTCAACCTGCCCTTCGTGGGAATAGCGACTTTTGCCAAAAAGCCCTACGTGTCCGACTGGGATGATTTCACAGCTGATGTTGCCGTGCTTGGCGCACCTTTTGACGCTGGCACGCAATACCGTGCCGGCGCCCGATTTGGCCCGCGTGCGTTGCGTGAAGCTTCGACGTTGTTTTCGTTCGGCCACGCCGGTGCTTACGACTTTGAAGACGATGTCACCTATCTGGGCAGCGACGTGCGAATCGTTGATATGGGGGACGCTGATATTGTTCACACCGATACCATGGGCTCGCACGCCAATATAGAATTCGGGTTACGCAAAGCGCGTGCAGCGGGTGCCCTGCCGGTGCTTTTGGGTGGTGATCATTCGGTGAATATTCCCTGTATCAACGCCTGCGACAGTGTCGGCGACATCCACATTCTGCAAATCGATGCGCATCTTGATTTCGTAGACGAACGCCACGGCGTGCGTTTTGGCCACGGCAACCCGATGCGCCGCGCCGCCGATAAACCCTATGTGACCGGTCTGACGCAGGTTGGTATCCGCAACGTGTCCTCGACGGCACAGGAAGGTTACGCCACCGCGCGCGCCATGGGGTCAGAAATTATCTCGGTGCGACAGGCGCGCGCCATGGGCCCCGCGGGCGTGCTCGACCGGTTGCCCAAAGGCGCAAAAATCTATGTCACCATTGATATCGACGCGTTTTGCCCGTCAATCGCACCGGGCACCGGCACCCCCAGTCACGGCGGTTTTTTGTATTATGAAATATTGGAAATCCTGCAGCTCGTGGCCCGCAACCACGTCATCGCCGGTATCGATCTGGTCGAAGTTGCGCCCGACTACGACCACAGCGGCATCACCGCGATACTGGGCGCTCAATTGCTGCTGAATTTTCTGGGGTTTATTTTTCATGCCGCCCGCCGCGCCTGACAGTCAGTTGGATCACAAGGCCTTTGCTGCCGGGCTGGACCCCGCGCTGCGCATCAGGTTGTTTTCGCCATCCAATCGCCGTGGATTGCAGCGGCTTGCGGTACATTGGGGGCTGATTGTACTGGGCGGCGCCGCGATTGCCGGTAGCGGCCGATATTGGCCGCTTTTGATGCCGTTTCAGGGCTTTCTACTGATTTTCACTTTCACCTGTATGCACGAATGCACCCACAAGACGGCGTTTCGCAGCCCGTGGATCAACGAATTCACAGGCCGGATCTGCGGGATTCTCGTGGGAATTCCATTTTTGTGGTTTCGGTATTTTCATCTGGCCCACCACAGATACACCAACGACCCGCGTCGCGATCCCGAATTACTGGCCGCGCAAAAACCGCGTACAGCGTTGCAATACGTGATCCATCTAAGCGGTCTGAAAATCTGGGCGGGCAATGTGGTGCAGTTGATACGGATGGCGATCTGGGGGCCAAAGGATTCTTTCGTGCCACGGGGTCAGCGCCGAAAAATGTGGTTAGAAATAAATATTACTGTTTTATTTTATATACTTATATCTGTTTTTTCACTTTTTTATTCAACTATACTTATTAAGGCCTGGATTATACCGGTCTTTATCGCGCAACCCATGTTACGCGTGTTTTTGCTGGCAGAGCACGGCCACTGTCGCGCGGTCGCCGACATGTTTGAAAATTCGCGCACCACATTCACGTCGTCCGTGCTGCGGTATTTCACGTGGAACATGCCGTTCCACGCCGAACACCACGCGCTGCCGCAGGTGCCGTTTTACAATTTGCCGACGCTGCACCGCTACACGAAACCACATTTGAAAACGACCGCGCACGGCTATTTTCAATTTCACAAAAACTATGTTACCCGGTTTTGATTTCTGTTAATTTTATGCGAAAACGTGCACTATTTCAATATTTCCGATCCGTAAATGCGATTTATGGACCCATTATTGCCATAAATTTGACATAATTGATTAACGGGTCATCCCCGAAATCCACTGGCGACAACGAATTTTTCCGAGCTGTTGGCGCGGCTCGACGGTGGTTTGACATGGGCAACTTTGGTGAATTTCTTTTTAAGCATTTTTTGCAAATCGCCCTCCGCGCCGCCGGCCAGAACCTTGGCGACAAACGTGCCGCCCGGCGTCAGAACGTCGAACGAAAAATGGGCCGCGGCCTCGCATAATGCCATGATCCGCAGGTGGTCGGTCTGTTTGTGGCCCGAACTGGAGGCCGCCATGTCCGACATCACCACGTCGACCTGACCGTTCAACCAACTTTGGACCGATTTGTCAGCGTCGTCGGCCATGAAATCCAGCACATGCAGCTCTGCGCCCGCGATGGGCTCGACGACCTGCAAATCGATGCCCAACACCTGGCCCTGCGCTTTGGACGTCCGCGTTCCCAGCGCATTGACCCGTGCCACTGCCACTTGACTCCAGCCACCGGGTGCGCAGCCCAGATCGACCACGCGCGCGCCGGGCACCAGAAAATGCATTTTGTCGTCTATTTCCAGAATTTTATAGGCAGCACGCCCGCGATACCCGTCTTTGCGGGCCCGCGCGACGTAGGGGTCGTTGAGCTGGCGCTTTAGCCACAGAGTCGAACTCAGCTTGCGGCCCTTGGCGGTTTTGACTTTGACGTGCAAATCGCGCTGGCCGCGCCCCGATGTCTTTTTCGGACCTGCCATGGTTAATGGTTTATCCCGCCCAACGCGCCATCAGCAGTCATTTGCTCGTAAAGCAGCCCCTCGCGCAACCCGCGGTCGGCAACGCTAAGACAGTCGGTCGGCCATATCCGCAGCAGCGTTTGCAAAATCGCCACGCCCGACATGATCAGAAACTGTCGCTCGCGTCCGATTCGTGGATCATTGCGCCGCCCCGACGGTCCCAGATTCATATATTGCCGGATGACGGCATCGACTTCTCGCCCGCTCAGCACCAACCCGTCAACTTTGCTGCGTTCGTAGCGATCAAGGCCCAGATGCGACGCCGCCACGGTCGTCACTGTACCCGACGTGCCAATAATCTGGAAATTATCGGTGCTTTCGCGGTCCAGCGCGTCGCGATAGGGCACGAAACTTTCCAAATGGTCCTCAAAATAGCACGACATCAGGGCGAACTGGGCACCGTCCTCTTTGACGTCGGAAAACTGCTCTGTCAGAGTCACAACGCCCACCGGCACAGATATCCAGTCAATGACCCGCGCGCCAAGATAACGCCCGTGGCGCACACCCGATTTGCGTTGCCGGTTCATGCCCATGATCGCGGCGGAACGCTGGCGTTCCTCTACATCGGTCAAATCGATCCAGACCAGTTCGGTAGAGCCGCCGCCGATATCAATGACCAGTAGCTGGCGGGTGTCGTCCGCAACCAGTGGCGCGCAGGATATCACGGCCAGGCGCGCCTCTTCTTCGGATTCTATGATTTCCAGCTGCAGGCCGGTTTCACGCAGCACTTTGCGCAGAAAGTCCTCGCTGTTGGCGGCGCGGCGACACGCCTCAGTCGCGACAAGACGCGCGCGAGTGACATTATGGCTTTGCATTTTGTTGCGGCAAACCTTGAGCGCCGCGACCGTGCGGCGGATCCCGGCTTGCGACAGGCGACCGGATTTTTCGAGCCCCCGCCCAAGTTGCACCGATTTGGAAAAGCTGTCGATGACCTGAAACTTGTCGCCCCTAGGGCGCGCAATCAGCATTCTACACGCGTTGGTACCCAGATCGAGCGCACCGTAAAGCCCGCTGGTTACAGTGTTCATTTCCGCGTCGCCGCTGATTTGCGCCTTGGCGTCAAACGGGCACCGTCGCATGTTCTGGCCGCCATGAAATCGGGCCTCCATTTGGTGTTGCGTCCAGCGTAGCGATGCCACCGCCCGGGCGCAAGACGCAGAAAAATGCCCTGCCCGGCGTAAGCAAGGTCGTTTCTTCGTTTCACCAAGTCGAATATTGATCTTGCACTGTGAACCGCGACACCTATTACAGCGCAAAGCTCATCATCGGGAATCACATGACATGCCTGACGTTACCATTGTTTATTGGCGCGATATTCCGGCGCAAGTAATTGTTGGCAAGGGCCGCAAAGCCGTGAAAATTCAGCTGCCCGAACGCTTTGAGCAGGCGATTGATCGCTGCGCCATGAAAGTCGGGGCCAAAGACGCCGACGCCTATCTGGCGGATTGGCGCAAGGCTCCCCCATTTGCAATCGAAGGCGATGCACAAGAAATAGCCGCGACACAGGCGGCGATGCTGGAACGCGAATTCGATCAAGTCCGCGTCAAGGCGCTGATCGACAACGAAGGCCGGGCGTGAGCGAACGACCACGCGGGAGATGACCATGGCACTACTGAATTTTGGCAGAAGACCCGATGCGACCGCAGCCAGTCCTGAACTGGCGGACTTCGTGCAGGGCTATTCAATCGAAATCATGCCGCGCACCGCCGCCAAAGTAGACGACTTTCCTGCGCTTTTGCCCATGGGCACACGGGTTTACATCGCCCATATCGAGGGTACGCCGATTGACGAGATGGTCGACACGGCGCGCCGACTGAACGCCGACGGTTTTGACGTCATGCCGCATTTTCCGGCCCGGATCATTGCGAATAAATCCGTGCTGGGCGACTGGATTGCCCGCTATCAGGGTGAAGCGAATGTCGATCAGGCATTATTGCTGGCAGGGGGTGTGACCACGCCTTACGGCGACTTTCACAGCGCCATGCAACTGGCGGAAACCGGGCTTTTTGATCGGGCTGGTTTTCGGCGCCTGCATTTCGCCGGTCATCCTGAGGGCAATAAAGACATTGATCCCGACGGTGGGCGGCGGGTGCTGGACGCGGCATTGTCGTGGAAACAGGCGTTTGCCTGGCGCACAGACGCGCAGGTCGCGCTGGCGACGCAGTTTTGTTTTGAATCCGCGCCAGTTATCGACTGGGTCGACGGACTGAAATCACAAGGTATTGATATTCCTGTTCATATTGGCATTGCCGGACCGGCCAAATTGCAAACGATGATCAAATTTTCCATTGCCTGCGGCGTGGGCGCGTCACTTCGCGTATTGCAACGGCGTGCGCGCGATGTCACGCGCCTGTTGCTGCCGTTTGAGCCGGACGAGGTATTGGGCGAACTGGCGGCACACAAAGCCGCGCACCCCGATTTTAACATCGCGCAGGTACATTTCTTCCCATTGGGCGGGATAAAGGCCAACGCACATTGGGCGCGTGATCACGGCGGCGACGCGGCGCACAGCAAATCCGGCTCGTAAAGGACGCAATCGATGACGCAGACTATTGTAGAATCCGCAGGCAAGACCGCGATTATCGGCTTTGACCAGCCGTTTTGCGTCATCGGCGAAAGGATCAATCCAACGGGGCGTAAAAAACTGGCTGCCGAACTTGAAGCCGGTGATTTTTCCACTGTGGAAAAAGACGCGCTGGCGCAGGTTGCCGCCGGGGCGACCATGCTCGATATCAACGCTGGCGTTGTCTATAATTCCAACCCCAATCCTAACGAGACCGAACCGCCATTGATGCGCAAAGTCATCGAAATGGTGCAGGGGCTGGTTGATATTCCGCTGTGTATCGACAGCTCGGTGCCCGGCGCGCTTGAGGCCGGGCTTGAGGTTTGCAAAGGCCGTCCCCTGCTTAATTCGGTCACTGGCGAAGAGGAACGGCTGGAAATGATCCTGCCGCTGGTCAAAAAATACAACGTGCCAGTGGTGGCGATTTCCAACGACGACACCGGCATATCTGAAGATCCTGACGTGCGCTTTGAGGTCGCCAGGCGCATCGTGCAGCGCGCCGCCGATTTTGGTATTCCCGCGCAGGATATCGTGGTCGATCCGCTGGTGATGCCTGTTGGGGCCATGGGTACCGCCGGTTTGCAGGTTTTCGCGTTGGTGCGGCGTCTGCGCATGGAACTTGGCGTGAATACCACTTGTGGGGCATCCAATATTTCGTTTGGCCTGCCCAACCGGCATGGGATCAACAACGCGTTTTTGCCTATGGCGATGGCCGCAGGCATGACCAGCGCCATCATGAACCCCGTGGCACTGCCGGTTAATCAGACGAAACTGGATGAGAAACGCGCCGAACTGGCGGCCGCCGGTATCATCGTGCCCGCCGATATCGACCCCGAGGTTCTGGCCAACATCACCGGCATGGGTTCAACGCTGTCAAAATCCGGCAAAGAAATGGAGGCCATTCGCGCCGCCAATTTTCTGACCAATAATGACCCACACGGCGCCAACTGGATCAAGTTTAACAAACCCCCCACCAAACCCGACGAAGACGGCGCGCGTAGCGGACGCACGTCGCGGCGTCGGCGTCGCTAAACATCACCCGAACCGCTGACCAAAGTTCAATTGCGCGTTAACGGTATGACATTATCTTGCAATGAAACAAAGCGTTGACCTAGGCTGCTGAAAGACCGCGAACCGCTTTGGGACGCTTGTGCAGCGCGAGGCATCCACTGAGAAATTCACCCGATCCATCTCATTTGCGACAACGCCATGACTGACGGAGGTGTTTCGCGCGCATCCAAAATATTGCGCACAACTTTGCGTGTCGCTGTGTTGGCCGGATTTGTTGTCGTGGTCAATCTTGGGGTGATTTGGGTCAAGCAACGGCTTAGCGTGATCACTGACCCCAACGACAGTGCGATGCTGATCGGAATCATCGTTCTGTCGCTTTTGCTGTACACCCTGCTGATGGCGCTGCCTTTTGTGCCGGGTGTAGAGATCGGCCTGTCGCTCTTGATGTTGCAAGGCCCGCCGGTTGCTCCGTTTGTATACCTGGCCACATTTGCCGGCCTGAGCCTGAGTTTTCTGCTGGGGCATTTTCTACCCTATTCGTACCTGCAGCGGATCGTCTTTGACCTCGGTTTGAACAAAACCAGCGGTTTGCTCGAGTCGCTCAGACCACTTAGCAGCGAACGCCGGCTGGCGCTGTTGCGGCGGCGGCTACCCCGTTGGGCAACTGCAATTTTCATCAACTACCGCTATGTCATGATCGCGCTGGCGCTGAACATGCCCGGAAACATAGTCATAGGGGGTGGCGGCGGCATTGCTCTGGTCGCGGGGATCAGCCGCGTGTTTTCGCCCGTGCTTGTCCTGCTGACATTTGCTTTGGCGGTCGCGCCCGTCGCCGCCGCCTTCTTTTTCTTCGGGGCCAATTGGTTCAATTATTGATTTTTGGCGCTAAAATTGCCGAATATTTACACGAATGCGGCGTGGATTGACTTTTGTTGCAGCGCAATGCGGCCTAGACAGTCCGTTAATCAATCCGGGCATCGCTATGAGCACACAAGATCCACTCGTCATTTTTACCCCGTCTGGCAAGCGCGGGCGCTTTGCGGCGGGCACACCGATATTGCAGGCCGCGCGCGGTCTTGGTGTCGATCTGGACAGCGTTTGTGGTGGTCGCGGCATCTGTTCCAAATGTCAGGTGGCACCGGCGTTCGGTGCGTTCCCCAAACACGGCGTGACCGTGGCCAAGGACGCGCTTAGCGATTGGAACGCAGTTGAAGAGCGATACAAGTCCATTCGTGGCATGTTGAACGGGCGGCGTCTGGGCTGTCAGGCGCGCGTTCAAGGTGACGTCGTTATCGACGTGCCCCCTGAAAGTCAGGTCCACAAACAGGTCGTGCGCAAGGCCGCGACCGCGCGCGATATTGTCACTGACCCCGCCACCAGCCTGTATTATATCGAGGTCGAAGAACCCGATATGCACAAACCGTCGGGCGATCTGGAACGGGTACGGGCGGCGCTGCGCGATCAGTGGGACATCGCCGAAGTTCAAGCAGATTTTGCGGCTGTGCAGGAGCTGCAAAGCGTGCTGCGCAAAGGCCAATGGAAAATCACCGTGGCGCTGTGCCAGCCGCAGCGCGATCAGCCACCGCAGCTGGCGGCGCTTTGGCCGGGCTATCTGGATCAGCCGGTCTACGGGCTGGCCATCGATCTGGGCTCGACCACGATTGCCGCGCACCTGTGCAATTTGTCTGACGATTCTGTCACCGCGTCGGCCGGTATCATGAACCCGCAAATCCGCTTTGGCGAAGACCTGATGAGCCGCGTGTCATATGTGATGATGAACCCCGGCGGCGACAGGGATCTGACCGAAGTTGTGCGTGCCGCAATCAACGATCTGACCGTGGAACTGGCGGGTGACGCGGGTATCGAAACAGGTCTGATTTTGGAAACGGTGATCGTGTGCAATCCGGTGATGCACCACTTGTTGCTGGGCATCGATCCGGTCGAGCTGGGTCAGGCCCCGTTTGCGCTGGCGGTGGCGACCGCGCTGAACCTGACGGCCGCAGATTTACAATTGTCGGCGCTGCGGGCCAACGCGCGCATCTACGTTCTGCCCTGCATCGCGGGACATGTCGGCGCCGACGCCGCGGCGGTCGCGTTGTCAGAAGAACCGCATAAATCCAAAGACCTGGTGCTTGTTGTAGATGTTGGCACCAACGCGGAAATCCTGCTGGGCAACAGGGACCGCGTCTTGGCGTGTTCTTCGCCCACCGGTCCGGCCTTTGAAGGCGCACAAATCTCCAGCGGCCAGCGCGCCGCACCGGGCGCAATCGAGCGCGTGACCATCGATCCTGTCACAAAAGAGCCGCGATTCAAAGTTATCGGCGGCGATCTTTGGTCCGACGAAGACGGGTTTGACGCCGTCATTGAAAAATTGGGGGTCACCGGCATTTGCGGTTCGGGCATTATCGAGGTGGTGGCCGAATTGCGCATGGCCGGGCTTATGGATCGGGGCGGGCTGCTTGGCGGTCCCGGCCCCACGGGAACAGCGCGAATGATTGCAACCGGGCGCACCTTTGCCTATGTGTTGTTTGATGGCACCGAAAGCGGCGGCCCGCTGATCACGGTGACGCAGGGCGACGTGCGCGCCATCCAACTGGCGAAATCGGCGCTATATGCAGGCGCACGGCTGTTGATGGACAAGCTGAACGTCGACCGTGTGGACCGCGTGGTGCTTGCTGGTGCGTTTGGTGCGCATATTTCGGTCAAACACGCCATGGTGCTGGGAATGATTCCCGATTGTGCGCTGGACAACGTACGATCGGCCGGCAACGCAGCAGGCACAGGTGCGCGCATCGCGCTATGTTCGGTCAAGGCGCGCCGCGACATCGAACAAACCGTACGCGAGATCGAAAAGATCGAAACGGCAGTCGAGCCGCGATTTCAGGAGCATTTCATCAACGCCAGCTATATTCCCCACGGCAGCGATGATTTTCCCGAACTGTCCAAAGTCGTGACCTTGCCACAGCCGTCGTTCAAAGAAAGTGCCGGCGACGATAGAGGCGGACAGCCAACCCGCCGCCGCCGCCGCACACAGTAGCCACAGCTTGACGAACCCGGCCCCGCACCGTAGCACAACAATTGCGCGGGTATGGTGAAAAGGTATCACGGCAGCTTCCCAAGCTTTAGTTACGGGTTCAATTCCCGTTACCCGCTCCAGTTTTTGGGCAGCGCTTTTACCCTTGCATAAATTGCATAAGGGATGTGCGAAAACGGGCGGTGTAAACGCCTGGTTGGCTGCATAGATGCGTTTCAGTTGAAACAAATGCTCTGACATCTCAGGGCGATTGGAGCCTGAAATGACCACCGGTAAAATGACAGTACCAAGTGCATCCGAACTTCGCAGCGCCGAAATCCGCGCCCATGAATTGCGTGCGCGGGTCATGCGCAACGGGCTGGCCTGGATTTTCGGTCGTGTGACACCAAAATCCAAGGCCATCGATCGGTCCTATGACCGGGCGTTGTTGCTTTGATCCACAGCGGTCGGCAAAAGCGGTAGGACCGGCTAGAATCTGGCCTCGACCATGCGGATTGTCGTGCTGAACTCTGGTGCGGACGATTGTTTTGGCAGTGGTTGGGTCCAGGCAATAAAGATGCTGTCACCCACCGCCACCATGCGGGGAAAGTTGATAAGCCCGCCTGCGTCGTTGCGCGTGATCACCTGCGATTTACTGCAGCCCGTTTTAGGAAATGCGCGACAGACCACGAGTGACTCGCCGCCCTTTGACTCGCTGACCCACGACACCAGCGCGCTGCCGTCGCCAAGCTGCACCACGTCCACGCGCCCGCGCGCGGTGTCTGTGTCAATCACAAGAGCGGGCGCAAAGGTTGCACCGTCATTTTCGGAGAACGCCAATTTTACCGCCGGTATGTCCTGCGCGGCCGTAAACCAGGCTACAACCGAAAACTTGCCGTGCGCGTCGATGGCCGGTCCGTTCACAGGGCAACCGCTGATTTCCCAACCGTCGTGATGGACTGTGGCAGGTTGGCTCCAGGTTCCGTCTTGTAACCGTACCACCGATATATCGCGAATCTCACCCGCTGTGCGGTCGCGGTAAGCGACCAGAACTATTCCGCTTCCGGTCACAACTGCCGAAGTCTGGCAACAGGTGCAGGTGCGCACATCCAGCAGAACGTCATCGGATAGCTTTCCGTCCGCGCTAAGTGTCGAGGTGCGCAACTGGCTGGCATTGGTAAACGTATCTGCGGCGTTTTCGTCATAAGCGCGCCCATCCAGCCACAGCACTATCAGGCGGTTGTCGGCAAGCGGCAGCAACGTGGCAAAACCGTGCTGGCGCTGCATGCCGTCGCGATGCGGTACAATCGCAGTGCCCCACGAGCGGCCAACGTCGGACGAAAGCGCGATATTGACGTCGTAGTCATAGGACGACGGCCCATTTTTCCTGAGCCAGTGCACGGCCAGCGTGCCATCGTCAAACGCTGCGACGGAGGGAAAATCCGCCCAATTCACAAACAGGTCGTTTGAACGCACAGCGGTTTTTGGGCGGTTCCATCCGTGCGCGGAACGCGTCGCGGTTTTAACGGCAAACGCCTTGCCCACCGGTTCCACCCAGCTCATTCGAAGAGCCCCGTCAGTACCTGCAAACAGCGCCGGTTCGCGCGCACCTTGTGCGACGGGCGGTCGAATTTCGGTGAGCGACGAAAAGACCCGAGACTGGGGCCTTCCCTGCGCAAAAAACGCCAGCAGGATAAGCGCGACCGCACCGGCGGATAACCAGCGGCCCACCGGGTTTGCGTTACTGTGACGCGGGTTTGTCATGGGTTTGTGCGTTCATGCGCGTGTCCGTCCATAGTCACAACTGCGTCAGACCAGCTTATTGGTTGTGCGCCCCGTTTCGATACAATTTTTGTTGATCACGGCGGAGGTTGCCGCCTTTGACTTCAGCCATGGGTGGCGTTTTCTTTTGCCACGTCAATAAAGTGCAGCAGTTTTTGTGTCGATGCATCCTTTGGCGTGGTTTGATCTTTGTGCCGCACCAGCTGCAGCTTCCCAAGCTTTAGTTACGGGTTTAATTCCCGTTACCCGCTCCTAACAGTGATCGACCCTAAAAAATGTACGATCTGTTAACCGGTTCCAATAGATGGGTGCCGGAACCATTTCCGCAGCTCTTTTTTGTATTCTTGCAGACTTTCAAGTCGCGCTTCTGCGACTTCCCGGCGCGCTCGGTTAACAAAATTATCCGGTTTCGATCGCAGGTCTTTTAATGTCTGTGTAAGCCGTGCATTCATTCTTCGAATCCAGTCAAGTTCTTCCTGAAGGCGTCTAAGGCGGTCAGCCCTTGCCGTTAGGCGGCACATGTCGCCCAACAACCGTCGGGTCGGGCCGATTTCCGCCGTCGCCATTCTTAAAATCATCGGGGCAATGCCGCGGCTAAAACCTTCTATGGTAAACGCGTTGAAATAATCGCGGTTATTACGTAGTGCATGCAACTGGCGTTCGTTTAGTCTCCGGAATTCATTCTTGGTGAAATTAACATCTGTGAATGTTGCTTCGGGCCGGTCTGGGGACGCTTCCGAAGCGCTGGCGAATACAACGGCCAAAACTAAAACCAATGTAAAAAACGCCCCGGATAATTGAATAGTTCGCATCGTGTTGAATTCTCCTGTGGCTTTGGCCAATTTCACCCTGTCATGTTGAGAAGAACCACTTCTAGCTGGTACCGAAAGACGGATTTGATAGCCAGCGGCGCAATTCTCTTCTGTAATCGTCAAGATTTGTGAACCGGGCTTCCTCACTGTCAATTATTGTCCGGTTTATCACGTTGTCGGGTCGCTTTTTTAGCCGCGTGATAGATTGATTGATATTTTCTTTCAGGTCGTCAACCCAAGCAATTTCTTCCCGCAGCCGCGCCTGTCGGTCGGCCCGTGAGGTCAGGCGACACATATCGCCCAGCAGTGCTCTGGTTCTGCCCCGCTGCGCGACCGCCATGAGCAGCACCATATGGGCGCTCCTGTCGAAACCTTCGATTGTCAGGGCATCCGAATATTCTTCGCTTATGAGTATCGAATGTAACTGACGGTCATTCAAATTTCGAAACTCGTTCTTGGTGAAATTTACATCGGTAAAGCGAACCTTCGGTGGCTCTGCCGAGGTAAAAACCGGGTTTAAGAGAAAACACACGGAAATGAGTGCAGGCAGAGTATTTGCGCTGAATGCGTTTGTCTGGGCCACTGCGGATTACCCTTTCATCACCGAAATAGACGTACGACTAATACACCCCAGAGACCACCATTTGGATACATTGGAATGAAAATGCAAAACTATTGGTGCAGACCAAGATATCTTCAATGCGCAGATTATCAACCAAAAAGTCGCCGCCGGTTGTGGCGTTTCCTTTTCCCGCGCAAAAACGGGTGATGAACTGGTCCTGTTCCAGCTTTGCGCCCAGAGGACCGGCGCTCAAATAAGCCCATTGTGCGGGCAGTTTGTGTTAATATTTTTACGTAAATCAGATATGAACCGCTGAACGTTACTAAGGTGTCCTCAACACAATTATTGCGATTCAGCCAAATTCTTTAATATATTTCAACAACATCAATGTCGAGCCGTCCTTGCCGGCTGTGGCGGTGGCGCTTTCGATCAGAGGTAACATACTGACCGCCAGTTCCTTGCCCAGTTCAACCCCCCATTGATCAAAGCTGTTGATCCCCAACAGCACGCCTTCGACAAACACCCGGTGTTCATAAAGCGCGATGATACGGCCCAGATTGTAGGGCGTCATTTTCTCATAGATCAGTGTGGTCGACGGGCGGTTGCCCGAAAATACGCGGTGTGCCGCCTGCCGCTGCACAGCTTCGCCAGTATAGCCTTGCGCCGCCATATAAGTGCGCACGTCGTCAATGTTGCGCCCCCGCATCAAAGCCTCGGACTGGGCCAGACAGTTGGCCACCAACAGATCGTGCGCTGGCTGCTGGGTGCGGTCATGGGCCAGTGCCGCCACCATAAATTCGCAGGGAACGATGTCAGGGCTCTGATGAATAAGCTGATAAAAAGCGTGCTGACCATTGGTGCCGGCCGCGCCCCAAACAACGGGGCCAGAGCGCCCTTTAAGCGGCGCGCCGTCCATGGCGACGGCTTTGCCGTTACTTTCCATTTCCAATTGCTGCAAATAGCTTGGCAACAGAGACAGGCGCTGGTCA